>CAIVAP010000229.1 GCA_903903945.1 uncultured bacterium
AGGTCGCGCAGCATCCGCAAGGATCTGACGATTATGGCCAAGACAATCGGCGTCGTACTCGGCTGTCGCGGCATGTAGGGCAGAAGTTCGGTCGCACTTCGGGCTGTGACCACAGACATTTTTTGTCAAAATACTTGCAGGGCGGTTTTAGCAGGGATATATTCCTACCGATATGAAAAACATGTACTTACGTAGTTCAGAATGGATTCTGCTGCCACTGGTTGTCATCTTGCTTCTGGCAATCTCTGCAACGGCACGATCCCAAACGTCGCCGGTTGTGAGTGTCACTTCCAAACCATCGGGTGCCACAGTCATTTTGTCCGGTGATTATACTGTTGCCGGTATCACGCCGACAAGTTTCTCACAAAACCTACTCGGTCTTTATCGCATTGCGGTGCATCACGAAGGATACGAAACGTACCATTCCACTGTCGTGCTTTCGGGCAGAGAAGCGGTAGCGCTCGACATCAAAATGGTGGCGAAGACTCGGGTGCGGGCAGCGATGAGATCGTTACTTATCCCCGGATGGGGACAGAGATATGTCGACAGCAGGACCAAAGGCACGCTGCTGACAATCGGTACGCTGGCTACTGTTGTCACAGCGGGTGTCATGCATCTTCGTTACGATAGCCGCCGGGACGATTATGATGACTTCAACACGCTATATTATCAGACGAGGTCTGTCGAAGAGAGAGAAAAGATGCTGGCCAAGCGTTACGCCTTGCAGAAGGACGCTTACGACGCCGAGCGTGACCGCAACATTGTCCTCGGAGTGCTTGTGGGAATCTGGGCGTATAATCTGCTGGACGCGATTCTGTTCTTCCCCGATTATGGCCTGAGTGTATCAGGCACAAACCTTGGCTTTTATCCTGATTCCAATCTGAAGGGAATCAGAGTTGTGGGGACGGTGAAGTTCTGATGAAGACGAAACTGGCGACGAAACTGGCATTGGTTGTAGCTCTCACACTTGTCGCGGCGGTTGTTTTGATTGGTGGTTGCTCACATCAGATTGAGAAGCCGACGCAAACTGATCGCGTTGAGGGAGCACCGGAGATTCCGAAGAACCTTCAGACGAAGATTGGCGATGGCGAGGTTACGCTCAGTTGGGAGATTACCGATGCCTCCAAGATTTCGCGTTATCTGATTTATCGTGGAGATACGGCAGGAACGCAGCCGGAGGTGATTGACTCGGCGGTCGAGTTGTCGTACACGGATTTGAACCTACGAAACAGTTTACGATACATTTATCAGATAAGCGCCATCGGCAGTAACACGCTGGAAAGCAAACGCTCGAGCCCGGTTTCGGCGACTCCGAATGCTTTCTCTGTATCGATAGGGGATGGAGCGAGGTTCACGAGGACGGTCGACGTCAGTCTGAGTCTCGCAGCCCCATCCAGCACCCGACTCGTGTTGCTGGGAAATGACTCGCTGTTCGAGGGTTCCACGTGGCAGAATTATTCGTCCGCCAGATCTTGGCGGCTGACGCCTGATGACGGCGTGAAGCACGTCTACGCTCTATTCCGTGACGGTGAAGGAAATAAGACGTCACATTTCAGTTCGGACGAGATCATTCTTGACAGTCGGGCCAGCATCTCATCTGTGACTGAGAGTTCGGGTGGAGCGGTATTGAAGGCGGGAGACACAGTGCATTTCACGCTTATTGCCGCGGAAGATGAAGGCGTGGCGACTGTTAATATTACGGGCATCGGCACGATTAGTCTATATGCTCCTAATCCCATCGCGCAGCCTCCCGAACTGTCAGGTACTTATGAAGCCGACTTTGTCATTCCTGGCGCCGTGGATGTTGTAGATGGCACCGTCACTGGCAGCTTCACGGACGCAGCCGGCAATCAGGCGCAGTCAAGAGCGGCACTGACCTATCTGAATGTCGCCAATCCTCCCTTGCCTTCGCAGTTGAGCAGCTTCGCCGTGTCAGAGACAGAAATGAACATCACCTGGACTAAGTCGGGTGCCACGGATTTTGCCAGCTATATGTTGTTTCGTTCCGCCAGCGCGGGGGTTGATTCCACATCGACACTGGTGAAGACCGAGACGAATTCCGCCACGACTTCATACAGTGACACCGACCTGAAAGTCGGCGTCACTTACTTCTATGCACTATACACGGTCGACAAGTCGGCACTGATGGCTAAGAGCAATGTCATTGCCGCGCAGACGATCAACAATCCACCGGCAGCTGTAACGCTGGCGGCTTTTGTGGTCTCTGAGAGTGAAGTTGAACTTGATTGGTCGCGCTCTACAGCGAGCGATTTCGCCAGCTATCAGCTTTTCCGTTCCGACAGTGTCAATGTCACGGTTGCTTCAACATTATTGCAGACGCAAACGAATTCCTCAACGACGACGTATCGTGACACCGACAGAAAGCCCACGACAGATTATTATTACGCAGTTTTTACGGCGGACAAAGCGGGGTTGGCCTCGAAGAGCAACGTCGTAAAAGCCACTACCCCCGCTAACCAGCCTCCCAAGTCGGTAACGCTTTTCGCCACTAAACAGGACTCGACGTCGGTAACGCTTGGTTGGACGAAGAACGATGACAAGGATTTTGAGTCTTATCGCGTTTATCGTTCGGTCAGTTCGCCGGTGGGAATCTCCAATGCCAACATAACCGGCGCGGTGGCGACGCAGAGCACGACAGAGTACACGGATCGCAACATTGACAAAGGTCAGAAATTCTACTTTGTCGTTGTTGTGTTTGATAAGTATGGAACAGCATCGGCACTGTCCAACGAAGTCCATGGCCCAAACTAGAGAGTATCGATGACACCTCTGGAAAAATTCAACTTCTTCCTGTCGACCTATGGTCGCATGTTTGTCGCACTATTCAACGTCCGGCTGTGGCCGCCGTTCCTGTTGTACTTGATTGTGATGATGTTGATAGTGCTGGGTGTCCAATCGATGTTCTCGCCATTGCTGTCGGGTTGGCTGATACCGCTGGCAACCTGGCTGGTTGGCGACAACATTCTGCACTATCCGCAGCACCTGGCCTACTTGCCGTACACTTTCCAGATGCTCAATCTGGTGCCGTCGCTGCTGCTGGAGTCACTTCTGACTGCGGCTGGTGTCCTGATGTTCGTCGCCTATTTCCGCCAGCAGTCTCCAGCTTTTGGCAGTTCAGTCAGGGCAGCGTCGAAGTACTACCCCAAAATAGTGCTGATCTGGCTGGTGAATGTTGTACTCATATATCTGCTGTTCAAGTTCCTGCCGGGCCTTTTTAAGGATTTCGTAAATGGGTCTCCTCGGCGTGAGATGGCGCTGATGATTGGTTTGCAGGGACTAAGTGCGCTCCTGTCGGCATTGTTTATCTATGCAATACCTTATCTGGTCGTGCGCAATCGCTCGTTGGGCACCTGTTTCGCCGGTAGCTTAAGTCTTTTCTTCAAGCATTTCTTCACCACTTACTTCCTGGTTGGCATTCCTCAGTTCGTCACTCTGTTTCTGGTAATCCCTTTGCAGAGTGCCGATACAATTGTCCTCAAGTTCAACCCCGGAGTCGTTCTCTTGCTGACTTACGGGATGGCAGTGTTGTTTGCGCTGACTAGCTTTTTCACGACGGGTTCTATCGTCCGATTCTTTCTTGAAACATCCGAAGAGTAATGTTCTCTCTTTATGACCTTGCCGAGATCGGGGCATGTTTTGCCTCGTTCTTTACGCTCCTCTTCGTGCTAGTGCGTCGGCCGGGACATGTGTCCGGCCATCTTTTTTCATTTGCGACACTCGCCACTCTTGCGATGTGGGTGGCCTACATCCTGATCGTCCCACGTACGATCACGCTGCTGCAATGGCAGCAGGGAATCCTCATTGCCTTGCTCTCGATCGCCGGCGCTTTCTGGCTACTGTTTCTGCTTGTGTTTGCTCGCGAGTCGGCATTTGGCGGTGCTCGTGACCGTGCTTTCACCGTCTATATCCTGGTAGCGCTACTCGCGGTGGCGGCTGTTGCCGCCTTTTTCACTCCGTTCGTCCGTCTCCAAAGCGACCGGATCTCGGAGCGTTTCTTTCTCCTGACGATACTCGGCAAATACTTCCTGGTGCTGATTATCCTCTCCTGCACTTTTGGTCTCTTCCAGCTTGAGAGTACGTATCGCGCTTCGGTAGGGCAGATGCGCAGTGCGCTTCTCAAACCGGTGCTGGCCACAGGAGCTTTCCTGAGCGTGCTATTGATCTCCGCAATGATCGGACTGCTCTATGGCCGGTTTGAGTTTGCCGGGATTCAATTGGGAGCCTTGGTGTCGATTGCGGCTTTGGTTCTGCTTTCGCGCTTCCTCGTGTTCGAAGAGATCACCGGGCAGCGCGTGGTAATCTCCCGGGAGGCCGTCTACTCATCCGTTGCGGTGTTGCTGGTCGGCGCCTACTTCGTGTTGATTGGCGTGACCGTCTGGTTTCTCGTTTCGATTGGTGGTAGTCCGAAGGTTTTTTTCTCCGTGCTGGCGGCATTCTTGGCAATCGTTGTTTTTGTGGCGCTGTTCTTTTCAAGCTCCATCAGGGCGCGCTGGCGCGGTCTGGTGGACCGTTCGCTGTATTCCGGAAAACTCGACGTATTGACGGAATTGTCGACGTTCGCTGAGGCTGTCAGTGTCGCCACTGATAAGCGAGAGATGTTCGACGTGATCGCAACGGTGCTGGAACAGAAATGTCACATGACCGATATCGTGATTGCGCTCAGGAGTAGCCGGCGCGGCGAATTCGATTTCGGTTATCCGACGGCATCGCTGCGCACGCTCGCTCTGCCGACTGTGGAGGATTGGCTGTTTCGTGCCGGCCGGATGATGTCCAAAGGCGAGATTCAGCCCTTTCTCGGCGACTGTACCGAAGAAGAACGTCGATTTATCCACGATGAGTTGGGAGACTATTTCGTGCCGTTAATGGCTCGCAAGGAATTGGTCGGATTCATAAGCTGCCGCACGGCATCGGGTATCAGCTCCGAGGTACGTTTTCTCATCGACTCGATGTCGCATCAACTGGCGCTGTCACTGCTATCGGCTCGGCAATCGGAGGCGTTGCTGGAGACACGAGAGTTGGCGTCCTTCTCGAAAGTATCGTCGTTCGTGATTCACGACGTCAAGAATCTCATTTCCATGTTGTCGATGATTCTCCAAAACGCCGAAACGAAGTTTGGCGATCTGCGTTTCCAGCAGATGACTATTGATACATTGCGCGGGGCTCAAGAACGTATGAAGCGCTTGATCGGCCGCCTGACGTCGCCGACGAAGCAGGCAGACGTACCTATATCCGATTGCGATTTGCGACAGCTTCTGTTAGATTTGGTCGAGGATATGAAACTGTCGGGACAG
>CAIVAP010000230.1 GCA_903903945.1 uncultured bacterium
GTGAAGGCTGATTGGATCAGGTTGATCCCGACAAATCCGGCTAGCGCCAGCCAGTAGGGCGACACCAACAGTGCTAGTAATGACGAAACCAGAACGAGTGTGCCTGCCAACACCCGGATTTTGTTTTCCATTGACATATGACTTTCTCCTATCAAAATCCGTAGGTCATTTTTGCGTAGAGGTTGTCATTCAGAGCGAAGGCTCCGAAATCTGTGAATTTCTTCTTACCATCAAAGATATTCCCGCCAGCCGTCAGAGTAACGGCATCATTGTATTTGTAAACCAGGGCGAAACGGTAGTAAACATCCTGATCAGATGGTGACCAAAACACAAAGCTGCTTAACTGAATTGTCTCCATGCGGAAGTTGCGGGTAATACGAGACGTGATCAGCGAACGTACTTTATCGCGTTTGTCCGGACCCACCAGCGTCTTCTCATAATCCTTGTAGTGCTCCATGTATTCGGCCTGATACTGAAGGTTCGCCGTCAGGTCGGTGGCAACTTGTCGCTCGAAGCCAGCGAGACCAAGAACACTGCTGTTGGGTATCATTGGATTCGTACCTTTGCGGTCTTCGCGACTATCGTAATAGCCCCCTTCAATCCAGCCGATTCCACCAGCTAATTGTCCGCGGAGCGAACCGCCGTAGGCACTAAGTTTGGGATAGTACGGTACCATTAGGGCGGGATTGAATCCAAGCGGGTTCTTATAGAATCCGCGATACGCATACAACTCCAGCGTCACTTTACCGAGTCCCTTTTGGTAACGTGCCGCCAGCTCCGAATTTTTCCAACGTTCAGCAGGTAGTGGCGCCGAGAAGAATGGCGGACCGCCGACAAAGTCACCGACCATGGGGTTATAGTAGCTGAAGCGCTCACCGTTGGGAATGCGGTTGGGGGTGAATTGCGGTGTCCATACTAATGAGAGTGTGCCAGCCTTGGTATACAATTCACTGCGGATAGCAGTTTGCGGAGCCTTAAGATATTCGTCATCTCGTCCCGAAAAGAATGATTCGTAGTCTTTGGCAAAGAGGTCGTTGATGAAGATCAGATCTCCGGTTCCCCAGGTGAGAATCTGTCTGCCTACTTTGAAATCGAGGCGTTTGAAAAGCGTGTATTTCAGATAAGCTTCGCGGAGTTCCCATTGATCCTTGGGTTGCGTTACATTGTCATAAACGAAATCGACCTTGCTGAAGAAATCCGCATCGCCAGCATGTGATTCGAGTCTCATTTGCAGTCGGAACTCGGAGGCAGAATAGTCGCTCGGTGTCAGTTTATGCTGTTGCAGCTTGCCGCCGAATAGTCCTTGAGCAAACCCGCTCAGCGTGACTTGGTCAGCCATCAGCCCACTCGCGAAAAGCAGGCTGATGATGAATTGTGTGGCAAATAGGCGAAGTGTTATGTTCATATTGAATCTCATGTCTGTCGTTCCTTTGCCTACTTGATGTAATCGCGTGGTGGGTTTTTCAGGTAGCGCTCGGCGAAGATGTCATCTTTCAGACCACCGTTGTACTTGGTGCCGACAAAAGTGACAATTGTTTTGCTACCCTTCTTCACGCTCTCCATTGTCCGCTGTGTTACCGTGGCGAAGCCGCCGACATCTTCGATCTTGTCAGCCGTGAACACTCGTATCAGCTCGCCCTTTTCATCAAAGTACTCTTCCTTCAGGGGCATGAACGTGGTCTTGTCAATGTAGGAGATGCGTTTGGCGAAGCCCTTGTATGGTTTCGCCGGAACGGATTCAATCACGTAGACCGCTTTGCCGTCAAGTTGATCTTCTTTAACGAACTTGTGGTTATCCTCGCTCCAGTGACGCCCGGAGACGTCCTCGTAAGTGAAGTCGGAACCGACGAAGCTGGAGTTTTTGTCATCGGCGGCTATCGGTTTCACCAAGTCGACGGACGGAACATATATCCAGCGTTGATCGTGACCGCTATTAGTTTTGTCCACCATGAATGATATGCGAGCCACATCGGCGGGCTTGCGGAAGTAAGTATAGTACTTCTGTTCGCCACCGTCCGCTATGTCGAGGCGCAACATGGTGAATTCGCGAATGCGCTCGCTGCCCTTTTTGTCTACGAGTTTCATCTGGACGTCCATTTGGGCGTCGTTGCCGGCGTAATACATCGCCAGATGTGACTTCTTCATGATGTCGGTGGCATCTTGGGCATGGACCGCCGTAAAGAGGAGCAGGGTTCCGAAGCTCAGCAGCGACACCAGTTGAATCAGTTTTTTCATAGTACTATCATCCTTTCAAGATGGATTGTTCTCAGTTTCTATACTTCGCTCGGTTGTACTTCGAGCGGCTCGACGACGGTTTGCTTTGCCATTTTGAACAATGCTCGTTGGAACATGACGGTGATCGCCGGCAGCAGCAGCATGGTTACGAAGCCGGAGACAAGCATGATCGCCAGGAAAAACGCGCCGACGGTAACGTATGGCACCAAGTCGGAAAAAAGCATCGGGACGAATCCGATGGAGACCACCAGCACGTTACGGGCAATGGCTCGACCGACACCTTCGAAAATGTCGTGATAAGTCTGATCGAAACTCTGATTGCGTGAGTATAGTGTGCGCATGCGCTGGATAAACTGGATCGCAAAATCAACTGATAGACCCAGTGTCAAGGATGACAGCACGGAGATCGGCATGTCGTAGGGCTTGCCGATGTAGCCGATGAAGGCGTAGATCGCCATCACCGTCAACGACAGCGGCAACATAGAGATTATGCCCCAGCGCCAAGAACGGAACAGCGATACCATCATCAGAAACACGATGCCAAATGCCACCAGCAACGCTTCGCGCATACCACCAACCATAAGCTTCTGCCAGACGGTGTTTACATAGGGCAGTCCCGCCCAGTTCACGCTCACGCCCTGCGGAACCGGATGGTCAGCGATGTACTTGTCTGCTCTTTCAACGACACGACGTACGGCCTGATTGTCGCCATCCTTAAGTTGGACCCAGAGGTTGGCGTTGGCGTAGTCGGGAGTGACAAATTTGAATAGCTTGCCGGGATCACCGCCCGACATTTCAAACATGAAGAGCATTTGCGCTACTTCATCCTGACTTGCCGGAATCACCATCTTGGTGGAATCGGCGCCGAATAGTTCGTAGCGGACCTTCTTGACAACGTCGGTTATTCCGGTAGTAGCGCCGACGACTGGATCTTTTTCCAGATCGCGCTGGACTGCTTCGATATATTTCTCGACTTCGGGGCGCTTCATGGCGTCGGCGTCATCGGACTCAAAAACGAGATAGTTCATATAGGTACCGGCCAGATGAGCATTCATCGCCATATCGGCTTGCCGGATTGGATTAGACTTCTTGAACCACTTCACCGGATTGTCATTAACTACTATCATTGAAAGGCCAACAGCTGAGACAATCACCAACACGACCGCGCCGGCGATAACCGGACGATAATGATTGCGTGCGAAGTCACGTAGTCCATGAAGGATTCGCGCCAGCAGTCCCTGACCGTCATCCGCGTTAGCGAAACGATGAAGGGTTTTGGCGGAGATTAGTTTGGCAAATGCCGGGTTGATGGTCAGTGACAGAAACCATGCCACCATCGTACCGAAGCCAACGAAGATGCCGAAGACTCGCACCGGCGGAATCGGTGTAACAGCAAGAGCGAAAAAGCCAACTGAAGCTGTCGCCGAAACAAAGAGCATTGGCACGAACAGTTCGTCGATAGCGTGCGCGATCGCATTGTCTTTATGGCTGTACTTCTTGTAGTGGGCATGGAATTCCGAGATTATATAGATGGAATTCAATACTGCTATTGGGATCAGGAAGATGGGAATCATGGAAGCCATGATGTGCACTGTGTTTCCTGTAAGGATCAACAGCCCCATTGACCAGATGACTGCCATGACGGCAACCACCATTGGCGCAATAATGATCTTGATGTTGCGGAAAAACAGAAACAGCAACAGGAAGATCACGAGAAATGTCGCCGGAGCTGCAACCGCCATTTGCTTGAACATCTGCGAGCCAAACGAATCTTCTGCAATGGGAAGACCGGCGATGTGGTACTTCTCGGCGCCGCCATACTTCTTGGTGATTCCGGTAATCTCGTCGGCCAGTTTCTTTGAAAGATTCTTGTCTTGTATCGGAATAAAGAGGGCAATGGCCTTGCCGTCATCAGAAGCAAGCTTGCCGCGCAACACCGGATTTGACTTGATACGCGAGAGAATGTAGTCGGCCTGCTCCTGGGTCTCTATTTCTCCGCCCATTAGCGGCTCGATAACCATCGTGCCGCCGCTTCCTTGCTTGATATCGTCCACGGTAGAAGGAGCCAGAATGTCCTCGACGATTACGCCGTCCAGTTTCTCAATGTCTGCGGTGATCTTGTATATCCGGTTCAGGAGGTCAGGTCTGAATGCCCCGTTCTCTTCGACAACACCGACCGCGATCATATCATGAAGGGCAAAGGCCTCCTTCACTTTAGCGTCGAACAGGCGCGCCGGTTCATCGGCCTTGAGCATGTTCTGCGGATCAGTATCGATTTTGATCTTGGGAAATTGAGCGGCGAAGAAGATCGTAATGGCAGTCGCTATGCCAATTACAATCCAGGGAAACCGCAAGGAAATGTGTGTAAGCTTGTTTTTCATGTTCCTCTCTCTCATTGAAACAAAAGTGCCAATGAAGATTCGATCGTCTGGTGCGGGAAACGATTCAAAGAATCTCTGGGGAGATCTGGCAATGAGAGCGTGATATCATGCCGCTTTCAGCCAACGACTTCTTACTGAGAGAGGATAATGGGAGATTATGGAGTCGGTAAAATCAGGACTTA
>CAIVAP010000231.1 GCA_903903945.1 uncultured bacterium
TATTTCACGGAGTATTCCTCCATGCGCTTCGGCCTATTTTTTGTCGGCGAGTATGCCAACATGGTCACCGTGGCGACGGTGGCAACCACTCTCTTTCTGGGTGGCTGGCAGGGGCCGTTCTTCCCGCCGGTATTGTGGTTCGTTATTAAGGCTGTCGCCGTGTTGTTTATATACATTTGGATTCGCGCCAGTTTGCCGCGATTCCGATATGATCAACTGATGAAGTTCGGGTGGTATGTCGTGATTCCCTTGGCGCTGGCCAATATCTTGGTTACAGCGTTTATCGCCTTGTTGTAGGAGAACGCCGTTGTTTAGAGTGCTGAAACAGATATTCGTCGCGATTCCGATCGGCATGTTCACCGTGCTCAAGCAGGCATTCCGCAAACCGGTGACGATTCAATATCCGTTTGAAAAAGAACCGATGATGCCGCGCTATCGCGGTCTGCATTTCCTCGAACGTTATGAAGACGGCTCTGAACGTTGCGTCTGCTGTGGCCTCTGTGCCGCTTCCTGTCCCGCCGATGCGATCTACATGGAGCCGGCCGAGACTGAGAGAGGCGAACGCTATGCCAAAATCTATGAAATCAACGAACTGCGTTGCATCTTCTGCGGCTTCTGCGAGGAGGCCTGTCCGGAAGAGGCGATCTTCCTCGGCAAGGAATACGAATTTGCTGATTCAGAACGCGACAAGTTTATATATACTAAGGAAGACCTGCTCGTGAAATGGCCGCGCGAAAAACCTTCGCCGGTCAAGTTCATCCGTAAGAATCGGCGGGTCACCTGGGAGAATCTGGCCGAGGAGCAGAAGCAGCAATAGGCTTATGGAACTGGCAATCTTCATACTCACATCCCTGGTTGCAATCGTCGCAGCGCTATTGGTAATCCTGCAGCGGAACCCGATTGCCTCTGTGATGTATCTCGTAACCACCTTCGTCGCGCAGGCAATCTTGTTCATCCAGCTGCGGGCGGCGTTTATCGCCATCCTACAGGTTATCGTTTATGCTGGCGCAATTATGGTCTTGTTCTTGTTCGTGATCATGTTGCTAAATCTGCGGCGCGAGGATTTTGGTAAAGACATCAAACTGAAATACAAACCGTTGGCGGTCGCTTTCGCAATGGTCTTGTTGATAGAAACCCTCGTCGCCATCAATGCTTCCATGATTCCCGCTTTGCCCGGAGCCGATCTTTCGGCGACATTCGGATCTGTTCAGGGAGTTGGCAAGGAGTTGTTTACGACATATCTCTATCCTTTTGAACTGACGTCGGTATTGTTGATCGTGGCAATTCTCGGCTCCGTGGTAATGGCAAAGAAGAAACTGTGAGCTATGGTTCCGCTTGAATACTATTTAGTTGTCGCCGGCATCATCTTCACGATTGGGATGATCGGAGTGATCGTTGCGCGCAATATCATCATCATTTTTATGGCGATTGAACTGATGCTTAATGCCGCCAATCTTGCCATGATTGCCTTTTCCCGTAACCTTGGCTCGATGGGGGGGCATGTAATGGTGTTTATGATTATGACCGTTGCCGCCGCCGAGGCTGCAGTTGGTCTGTCGATTATTATCGCGCTCTTTCGCAATCGAGACAGCGCCAACATTGATGAAGTCAATTTGATGAAGTGGTAGGCGAGAGGATAAGATGGAACTGATCTGGTTGATACCGCTTGTCCCGCTGGCCGGGTTCTTGTTGAACGGTTTGTTCGGCAAGAGTTTCAGCAAATCGGTGGTCAACACGGTTGCTTGCGGCTCAGTCGCCGTATCGTTTCTGCTATCTCTTAATGCCTTCTTCGGCCTGTTGCGTCTGGCGCCGGA
>CAIVAP010000232.1 GCA_903903945.1 uncultured bacterium
TCATCCTGCAAGCTGCCCGAGCCCACGAACCTCTTGACGTCTTCGATAATCTTCCGCTCAATTTCACGCGGCGTCAGGTGGCGATGACTGGTTATGAGCGCCAGGATGCGTTCCTCGCCATATTGTTCGTCCTGCTCGTTCGCCGCCTCGTTAAGCCCATCGGTATAGAAAAGCATTACGTCATTCTGGCGCAACTGCACTTCACCCTGCTCGTAACAGAGGTTTGGAAACGCACCCAGCACAGTTCCGCCTCGATCCAGTCGTTGCTGCTTCGAGCCGTCGGAGACGACGATCGGATAATTGTGTCCGGCGTTGGAATACTTCAGCATTTTGCTGTGCGGATCAAATTCGGCGAAAAAGAGCGTGGCGAATTTCTCCGAGTCGGAAGACTGTTGAATCAGGTCGTTGACGTTGCAGAGTACCTGTCCCAGGGGAATCTCATGCCTAACCTCCGAACGAATAGCGGCCTGAATCTGAGTGATAAGAAGCGCCGCAGGCATTCCTTTGCCGGAAGCGTCGCCGACAATCACTCCATACGTCTTGCGTGGCGTGGCTATGAAGTCGAAGTAGTCACCACCAACATGGCGCGATGGTTCCGAATACGCCGAAAACTCGAAATCAACGCCGCGCGGAAACTCCTTGGGGAGTAACTCCTGTTGAATCGTGCGCGCGATGTTCATCTCTTCTTCGAGCCGCTGTTTCTCCATCGACTGCAGGTAAAGCCGCGAAGTCGTGATCGCAACCGCCAACTGATTCGCTACGGTTACCAGCGTCATGACATCTTCATAGTTGAGGCGATATCCGGAGACTTTGTCGGAGATCGCCAGACATCCCAGCAAGTCCTCCCCGGACACCAGCGGCGTCACAAATCTGACTTTCAGTCGCGCCAGATGGTCTATCAGCGGGGACTGCGGGAATTTGGCAATGAGTTCGTCGAGATTAATGACACCGGTGCTGCGGGCGACTTCCGCAACCAGTTCTCCGCCCACGTCAAAGACCTCACCCCCCTCCTGCTGGTCCGCGGTTACCACGGTACAGAGTTGCGACGGGCTATCCTGTTTGATGAAAATGTATGTGTGCTCGATCAGGAGCTGGTTTTTGAGTACGTCATGGGCCAGTGTAAATATCTCCCGCAGGTCAAATACCGACGAGATCTTGCGCGAAAAATTCTGTGAGATATTGCGATAGTCAGCCTTGTCGCGGATGAACAATTTACGAATCAACTCGTCCATCTGACTCATTACCGGCTGGAAGAGGATCAGCGCAATAATGATGAAGACGACTTCGGCGCCCGGAAGTTTGAAACCGAACAGCGTAACGATGATCGCTTCCAGTTGCCGGATGATTAACACGTAAGCGCCAACCACGAGCGCCGAGGTTGCCGAATATACCAATGATTGCCGCACGATTAGGCGCACGTCCATAAAACGATAGCGCACTATTGCCCAAACAATCGAACCGCATCCGAGGATCAGCGCCAGAATCGTAATTGCCGTCGTTGTTCCCCGTGAAAGCTCGACGATTCCCAAATTGGGCAGAACAAAGGCAACTACATAGAGGGCTAACGCCGAGATAATGCCGTAAATCACGACCACTACCTGTTTGCGCAATTGTACCGCGACCACGCGCTTGGTGCCCTGATAGAGAATCAGCGCGGCAACGACAACATACACGAAATTGACGATCGAAAACGCCTTGGCGTGACTGTCAAGCAAAATCGAGAACACTGTACCCGCCAGCGTCGCTGCCTGTTCCAGCGGCCCGAAAATCGCCTTGCCCATTGTCCCCATCTCGCTGGGATCGATCGACTTGATAAGCTTGTCGGGATTGGCAAGAACGGTTGTCAGAAGCAGATGGAACACATGAGGAATAAAAATCGTGTATTTCAGCCTCGGAAACCGGCTGTAGAAGCGAGTCTCGGTCGGGAAGCAAAGGGCGAAAAATACCAGTTGCGGGAAGAATAGTTCCCAGATATAGACGGAATTGTAGAGCGCGCTACCTCGGGTCAGCGTCTCGGCGCCGAGCATGCCGAGGCCGTAAAACAGCGGCCCGAATGCGGCAAAACCGAACATCAACGCCGTGATGCGATTTATCCGCTTGCGCTGATCCTCCTGATAGATCAGAAAAGCGATAATGAAGAGGAGCGTAGCGCACGCGAGATAGACTACCGCAATAACCAGTTCGAGATTCACTCTACCTCCCGAAGCCGGGATCAAGCGATTTTCTTAGTGAGGGTCACGACAGTTCCCCCGCCTTCAGCGCGATCAATCTCCACCGTGTCCATCAGGTGCTTCACGATGA
>CAIVAP010000233.1 GCA_903903945.1 uncultured bacterium
GTGAGACCCTCTACCTGTTCGATGATTCCCGCAAGCAGCTTTTCGCGACCGGCGAACTCGCGGTTGAAAGTCACAAGGTTGAGCATGAAATCTCCCGTCAACTTGCCTTCCCGCACAACCAGAAAGCGCAATTCACCCTCACCAGACTTGAAATTGTAAAACGGTATCCCCAACTGCCGTGCAAGTGATCGCACCTTCGCCAGTGCCGCCACCGAAGCCGCTGATTGCAAATAACACTCTTCCAACTCGAAAACGGCGTCGTATCTCCCGCGGACGTGCATGCCGGCCGTGGCAGTCTCAATCTCGTCGCAAAACGAGTACTCCATCTTATTGCGATAGTAGAATTCTTCTGTCGAGCCGAGCGGGGCGTCGATCTGGAGAACCTCAAGCTTACCGATGCGCTCCAAACCGTCCGAGACAAAGCGCGCCTTGTACTTAAGTTGTTCGCTATATGGAAAGTATTGCCAACTGCAGCCGCCGCAGATGTCAAAATGCCGGCAGCGCGGTGTTATGCGCAAAGGTGACGGCCTGAGCAGACGCGCAAGCCTCCCGAAGGCGAAATTGCGTTTGACCTCGGTAATCTCACATTCGATCTCATCGCCGGGCACGCCACGATCAGCCATCACCACCATGCCGTCGTGTCGTCCAATCGACTTGCCGGTGTTAGCAAGATCGACGATTTCGAGTTCAATCACATCGTGACGTTCTAGTCGTAGAGCCATGTCGCGAAAAATAGTCAAATCGGCCGGTGTGACAACAGATAAAAAAGGTGTCTTGTCTGCCGATGTATTGTATAATCGACACGACACGCACCAGACGTTGAATAATCGGGTACCACAACTCTGTCGTGTCGGCAAGCCATCTTGAAGGAGAGATAGCAAAGTGTATCTGCGTTGGACATTACTCAGTATTCTCGTCGCCCTGCTTCTGTGTGAGGCAACTCTTGCAGCCGATCCGGCCGCAAAGATCAATCCCCAACTGCGAACTCGTCCCCCGTCGGTGCTGCAGCCATTGGAAGGCACGGCGCAGTTCATTGGCAAACCAGGATTCGCCGGACCCTGCTCTGTAACTGTCAATGTAACTTGTATGAAGACAGTGCCCGCTTCCGAGCGAATCCGTCTGGAAGCCACTGATGCCTATGGCTTCGTCATCTCTCCCGACAGTGTGGTTTGGAATGCACCGATTGACTCCGGGGCAACCCTGTCGGCACAGTTTGTCTTTCAGCCGCTGGAAGTCGGTACGTATCAGCTAAGCATTACGCGGCGGCTCAAATCACGGTGGCAACCGCTGACAGCGCTGATTCTCGCTATCTCAGAGGACGGTAAAACCATTTATGCCGGTTCAAGTGCCGATTGTCGTCTGAATTCCATCCCGCCGCATCCACAACGGAATTCTCGACCGCTAACCGTGCGCTTTCCTCTGCGAGGGACTGCCTTTGATCCAATGCTCGATCGTCACTTCACCGGGGAATTCCGATTTTCTCAGCCTCCTGCAGTTAACGATACTGTCTATGTCGATTTTGCGCTTGAATGCCAAATACAGCAGTACTCCAAAGTGCAGTTCATTCTTGATTACTCTACAAATCTCAAGCTGTCGGATCTTCCGCATTCCTGGGGAGATGAGATTCACTTGACCGACAGCACCCGCTTCTATGGCGGTCGCTTCTGGTTCTTGCCTCTCAAGTCGGGTATCGGTGTGCTCAACCTGCGCGTTGTTGGGAAAAGAGCATCAACCAATCGTTTCGACCGCGCCACTACCGAACTACCCATCTACTTCGTAACCGGGGATGATGGCAAACTGCTCTTCATTGGCAGTTTTGAACCCTGGACACGTTACAAAAGCAAAAACGATCTGATGCTGGGAGGGTTGACACGTCTGATTGATGTGAAGAATCGCGATTATAATCTGAGACCTGTGCTCTCCAAACCCGACTATCATGGAGAAGAGATTAGCATGCCTGTCGATAGCACGGCAGCGGACAAAAAATAGTCCGAGTTACGACCCGATCGGATATGTCGCAACTCGGCAGATTTAGGCGCGCACGGTTAACACCGGTATGCGAGTCCGATGCCGGACCTCCGACGAAACACTTCCCAAAATGATATCCGACAAGCCGCGGTGTCCGTGCGTTGACATCGCGATTAGATCGCATTGCTCCTGTTCCGCCGTTACGAGTATGTGCTGCGCCGGTTCACCACAGGCCAAAACGGCATTGACAGTGAAACCATCAGCGCGCAGAGCTTCCTCGATCCTCGCCAGATACTCCCAGTCCTTGCGCATTTCTTCCGACTCAGCCAATTGTTTTTGGTTTCGCGCCATAAAACCGTCGGCGACATGAATGATTGTCAGGCGGGCGTTGCTGAAACGCGCCAGCGGACGGATGTATTCCAGAATCACGCTGTCCGTCTTGCTGTTCTCCAGTGGAATCAAAATATGTTGGTACATGTTACTCCTGCCGCGATAATACCAGCTTTATAGCCAACCATAGATCGTCTGACCCAGTAAATATACGTTCAGGGAGACGATCACAATGGTCACAATCCATGCCATTACTTTCAACCAACTCGGATTCACGAACCGCCCCATTTTGAGCTTGTCACTGGTGAACAACACTAGCGGCACGACAGCGAATGACAGCTGCAGCGACAACACGACCTGACTCAGCACTAATAGTCTGCCAACCCCGCTACTTCCATAGAGCGCCGCCACCACAGCCGCCGGCACGATCGCAATTAACCGAGTCATCATCCGTCGCACCCAGGGGCGAAGTCGTATGTCCAAGAATCCCTCCATCACGATCTGTCCCGCCATGGTCCCCGTCAGTGTCGCATTCTGCCCCGATGCCAGAAGCGCTACACCAAATAGGGTGCCCGCCAGTGAGGCGCCGAGCACCGGGCTGAGAAGTTGATACGCGTCGCTGATGTCGGCGACGTCCTGATGCCCGCTGCCGTGAAACGCCGCCGCACTCAGGATCAGAATTGCCGCGTTGATGAAGACGGCGAAAAACAAGGCCACGGTCGAGTCTATCGTGGCGAATTTTATGGCCATCGCCTTGCCCGTGTCGTTGCGTTCGAACGCCCGCGTCTGCGAAATGCTTGAGTGCAGATACAGATTGTGCGGCATCACCGTCGCCCCCAGGATGCCAATGGCGATATACAGCATCGCCGGGTTGGTCACGAGCTGCGGACTGGGAATCAATCCACCGAGCATGGCGTTGATATCGGGACTCGACGCGATCAACTCATAGGCGAAGCAGCCGCTGATTAGAAAGATCAGTCCTCCCACCAGCGATTCAACATAACGAAAACTCTTGTGTTGCAAATAGAGAATGACCAATACGTCGGCCGCCGTTAGTATCACCCCGATTATCAGCGGAATCCTAAACAGCAGATTCAGCGCCACTGCCGAGCCGATCACTTCAGCCAGATCGCAGGCGGCAATAGCAATTTCACATAACACCCATAATAGAAACGAAGCTGTCGGTGAGTAATGGTCGCGGCACGCCTGCGCCAGATCGCGACCGGTCACAATGCCGAGCTTGAGCGCCAGATGCTGCAACAGAATCGCCATCATGTTGGAGATTAGTACAACGGATAGAAGTGTATAGCCGAACTGCGCGCCGCCGGCCAAGTCGGTTGCCCAGTTGCCCGGATCCATATACCCGACCGCGACCATCAAACCCGGTCCCGTAAACGCAAACAGCTTGCGCCAGAACCCTGCGGTCGCCGACACCGGAATCGAGGAATGCACTTCCGCCATCGACGGAGTGGTGACTCCCCGACGCCAGCCCGCGTGGGAGTTCGGTTCGCTATTGCTTGTTGGTTCTAACTCTTCCGCCATGTTTCCTTTCCAACACGATTATCAAATATCTACGCTCACCGGGGTCGTTTCTCGGAACGAATTAAAAATTGCTCTGCCTGTTCTACAAGAAAATTCGCGTAAGGGTGGATGGCGTCCAGCCGTGCCCGAGGATTCGAGCGCACATGGAAAACGATATCCGCAAGGAGCCAAGCTACAATATAGCGCGAATAATGGTATTCGCGATGTCAAAGAACGAGCGAACCTCGACTAAGCGTTTTCCGGTGGCGGATGAATGGTCTGTGCGGTCTCGCTATGCCTTTCAAAGATTGTCCAGGGCAACCGTTTTCGCGGGAATGGCCGGCGCCGCTGACTCGCACTCCCGGGCAAAGCCCAAGGCACGGACAGGACAAGAGATTCTCCAGACATAGTCTAAGCGACTCATCCAGTAGGAGCAGAGCCACCCTTGCGGGTGGGGTACCCCTCGGAAACGCGAACGGGTTGCGGGGAAAAGGGGACGCTCCTCCATTGAGTCACCGACATCGCAAGCGTCCGCTATTGTCGCGAGGTCGATCGGACTCGCGGTTGTCACGATACGCTCTATTACTGGGTTCCGGTTGACGGTGTAAACTGTTCTTCGGTAGAGATCGTCATGACAGGTTTGACCCAAATCGA
>CAIVAP010000234.1 GCA_903903945.1 uncultured bacterium
AGGGATAATAATCGTTGCTGGAAGAATTCCCCACGCCACCACAGGCATCGTTGCGCATATTCTATCCATCCACCGTTAGTCCCAAGTTTGATTTCGGGCTGATTATCGAAGATGCCATGCGGTTGTTGAAGAACGGCGTCCGGCAGTTCGCGACGATTTTCCTGGCAATTCAAGTACCGCTGGTACTTGTGCAGTTGTTGGCTCTTCCCGCACCTGATCAACCGCAAGGCGACCTTGGCGGCATGGGCAATATGATTCTCGCCGCGATTTTCTTCGGTTTTCTTGGCATCTTCGCAACATTGAATGTCATGACCGCAGCGCGACATCACGTCGCCTGCGCGCCCAAACCCTTCTATGAAGTCTTCCTCAACGCCATGGTCAGATTTCCTACGGCGGTCTTCACGGCGCTGGTACTGGGAATTGTCGTATTCACTGGGTTGCTGGCACTGATCATACCGGGCGTCGTGTTCTACGTGTTCGGTTGCTGTTCTCTACAGGCGATTGCCCTGACCGATCGGCGTATTTTCGCGAGTTTGATCGAGAGTTACGAGTTGGTGAGAGGTCACTGGTGGCAAGTGTTCGCGCTGCAGTTCTTTTTGTTCGCGACGTTACTCGTCATCAGTCTGCCCCTGATACTTGTCGATGCATTTCTCATGCCATCGTTGTTGGTCAAGATTCCCATCTACCTGTTTATCAACGCGCTGGAGATCGCAATCACTCTAGTGAATGTGATGATGTTCTACAATCTGCTGGCAATCAGGGCGCACCGCGCTGCCGGCCTGTGATCGGTATTCCGTAGATTACTTCAGCAACGTCATCTTGCGCGTTTCGGAATAGTCGCCCGCCTGTAGACGATAGAAATAGATGCCGCTGGAGACCTGCGACGCTGATGACGACGTACCGTCCCACGTAACAGTGTGACTTCCCGCCGTCTGGTAGTCATCGACAAGAGTATGTACCTGTTGACCAAGTGTGTTGTAAATGACCAACGTCACCGCCTGAGCTTTGTGCAACTCATAGCGAATGACAGTCTGAGGATTGAACGGGTTCGGGAAGTTTTGTTCGAGATCAAATTGTTTCGGCAGTGAAACATTGACATCACCGACAGCGGTGGCGGTGTACTGGTCGTAGTTGAGAAAGACATCAAACCCGCGACCGGCATTACGATTGTCAACCCACGAACAGAAGACGAAGCCATTGTTCAGCGCAACTGCCGGGTGTTTCTCCAGAAATGGAGATGATCCGGTTGAGACCGGCGTATTGGCGCCAATATGGAATCCGTCTTCACGCAACATCTGAAAATATCCACGCTGAATTCCCGAGCGTGAGTCGCTCCAGGCGACGACGATGCCGTCATCGATATCGCCATCCGTCCGCAACTCACCGAAGTTTGCACCGGTGACGTCGGATACTTGGATGCTGCCAAGTTCAAGATTACCATTGAAGCCGTATCGATACCATTTGACAACACTGCCGGACGTTGACGTCTGAATCGTGGCAATGTAGAACGCGCCTTTGGAGTCGTGCACGAAAATGTCGGCATCGAGAATCTGCACTTGCGACGTGTCGACGTCAAGCATGTGGAGGTCACCAACCGCGACACCGGAAGCATTAAAGCGCTGAATGACAAGCTCCTGACGACCGCCGACGATTGAGAGGAAGCTCACGACGAAGGAAGCGTCGCTGCGCATACCGACGTGCGGGGAGAAACTTTCGACGGCCCCCAAGACATCTGCCACAAACTGATTACCGCCGACGGCCACGCCGGAGGAATTATAGCGCTGCAGATAGATTTGCTTCTTGGTTGCGCGCTCATCGACCCAGACGATGACAGAGCTGCCGTCGTTGCCGACCGCAATATCCGGTTGTGATTTGGGTTTTGTAGTACCGTCGTCATTCACGACGAAATTGGCGCCAACCTTCGTGCCGTTAGCCCACAGGCGCTGAGCGAAGATGTTTTGCCCGGCAATGCCGGTGGCGGTGCGACTGTCCTCCCAAGCCACAATCATGTCACCGCTCGTGGAGGTTCCAATGCGCGGACTGCTTTGGAGACTCCTCCCCGGGTCGTCATTGATACGCAATGCCGCACCGAGCGGAGCGCCGGAGAGGCTGCTGCGTTGTAGATAAATATCCCCGCCGTCCGCTTCACAGTCTCGCCAAACGATAGCATTCGCGCCCTGCGGCAACCAGGCGATATCGGGAGTGAATTGCTGCGAACCGGCCTGATCGTCGTTGAGAAGTAGGTTATCGAACTCCATGGCCTGGGATGCCTCGAGTCGCTGCTGGAAGATGTCAGGATTGCCGTTGCGCTCATCTGTCCAGACGACGTTCAACCCTGAAGAGCGAAACGCAATCGCTGGATAGTTGCGTTCACTAAGAAGAGAGTTGTCCTGCATGGTGACATTGTTGCCGGAAAGCTTACCCAGATTGCTGATTTTCTGGTATTTGATCTGGGCTGTCGAAGCGTAATCGGCCCAGACACACCCGACGCCGGAATCTCGAGCGGCCGCCATGCGCAAATCCCAGCAGACATCGGCAAGCTGGCCATTGATGCGGAAGCTCGTGTCAACAGGCGCGGAGGTTTTCGAGATAACTTGACCGTAAATACTCTGGCTGGCGTCGCGCGTCGAGATCCAACCTGCGAAGTAGCCGGTACCATTGATGAACCTGACTTGTGGACCAAACTGGTATGCTGACGGATAGTTGGCTTCAAGAAGCAGATCGTCATACAGAGGCGTGCCGTCGTTTTTCAAGATGCGGAAGTAGCTGTGTCCGTTGCCATCTCGCGCATCCTCCCAGACAACGGCGAAGGTTGTATCATTGCTTGCGACGACACCAGGGGCAATACGATAAGGAGAATCGACGTTGCTATTCACCCGGAAGTTGACGCCGATGTGATTGGCGCCATCATCGATGATCTGACCATAGATATTCGCACCATCACGGGAGTCTTCCCAGACCACCACAAAACCGTCTGTGGACAAAGCCGCAACTGCGGGCAGATTGACAACATCTGTACCGGTGTTGTCGTTCAGTTCAACTTGGCCCGTGAGGGCGCTAAGACTGCTATTGAAAACCATCGCTTTGATTGCCGCTGATTCCTCTTCGTTCCAGACGAGAGCTAGTTTGCCGGCAGCGTTGACCGCCAGCCGGGGCTGACGGGATGATCGGAAGCTGGCGTCGTGAATCAGGCGAGCATTGGATCCGGTTGGCAAACCGTCGACCGTAAGAAGCTGTGCGTAGATGTCCCATTCACCGTTGCGCTCATCTTCCCACACGGCAACTCCTTTTCCATCAGGGAAATAGGCAATGTCGCTAAAGCGCTGTGTGAAGGAAGCTGAACCGTCATCCTTGTTGACCTTGATATCCATAACTGCCGGGGTCAGTGACTTCGCTAACGTATTGGGCGACTCTGTGACCGTCTGGCTCTCTTCAGACGGCAAGACTGCACCAACCGATTGCTGCTGCCAGCGTTGCCATCTTTGCTGCCGTATGTCGTTGGCCTGGAGACTGGAGACCAGAATCAGTAGATTCGTCAGCGCGATAATTGCCGCGATATGCTTGCAGCGTCTCAAATTCCCTCCTTCCATACTCGGGACTACTGCGCAAACAGTGTGCCGAAGCGGAAAGACAACGATTTTCCCGTCATGTTGGGCACAGATGTGATCGACAAATCCCAAGAGAAGACCAGAAATGACCTATCTGATTGCACGTCAATACCGTAAGAGTGTCCCGGAGGACCTGGGCATTCTTCCTACATTATTATACGCACCAGCCTCCCATCCGTTCGACGATACAAAGAGACGTCTGGGCTACACAAGGTGAGCAATTCCTTGCAGCAGAGGGGCAATAGTGGGCTCCTCGCCAGCGCCTGTTGTAGGTCACTGCAAGTATAATGTCAACGATGCAACGCAACACACTATATCGCAACATGTTACGATGTGCGCCGATTTGCGCGTTCATAGGAGTTTTTTGATTGACCCGTGCCGTCTCAACGTGCAGATTGACGCAACGATCGCTTAAGAGGGCGGTTCAATTGCGAGTGAGCATGTTTGATTTTCGAACTATCAAGTACCCTGTCAAGTACTATGTGATCTTGGCTTGTCTGGCAGTGCTGGGCGTAGTAGTGGCGGTTTCGCTGGCGTACGCCTACAGAAACGAACTGCCGTCGATCGAGCAAATCTACAATATCGAGCCGCCGGTTGTGACGACGATTTTCGATCGCAATGGCAAGGTCCTTCAGAAATTCCACTTCGAGAACCGGACATTGATCCCCTATAACAGGATTCCGGCACACGTGATCCAAGCGCTCATCTCGACTGAGGACGATCAGTTTTACAAACACTGGGGGGTCGAGTGGCGCGGCGTCGCGCGAGCCATTTTCCGCAATCTGTTTTTCGGATTCGGTTCGGGGGGCGGTTCCACGATTTCGCAGCAGCTTTCGCGTATGCTGTTTCTTAACCGTGAAATCTCGCTGGAACGCAAGTTTAAGGAGGCATTGACGGCGCTCAAGATCGAGCGCACTTACTCGAAAAACGAGATTCTGGAGATGTATTTGAATCTCTACTACTTCGGCAATTCGTCGTATGGTATCGAGACGGCGGCGCGGAATTACTTCAACAAAAATGCCGAAGCCATCACAATTGAAGAAGGTGCATTGCTGGTGGCCATTGTGAACGCTCCCTCCCGCTATTCGCCGATCGAGCATCCTGAACGCGCCTTGCAACGGCGCAACTATGTGCTCAGCCGAATGGAGTCTGAAGGGTATATTAGCCGGGCGCTGGGTGATGATCTCAAGAAACTCCCGATCAAGCTTGATCTGTCGCAAAATGCTACCGGAGCCGCGCCGTATTTCACGGAGACGGTGCGGCAGTATCTCACATCCAAGTACGGCAACGAGCAATTCTACAAGGGCGGATTGAATGTCTATACTACCATTGACACGCGGTTGCAACAAGTCGCTGAGCGATCGATGAAGATACAGCTCGATTCAATTCAGACGCGCATCGAACGCACCAAGTGGCTCGGAAATCCGCAATACTCTGATATCGAATACGATAGTGCCACCCACAAAAAATCCTATCAATTCAAGCAGATTCAGGGAGCCTTTGTCGGCATCGACAACGAGACCGGGGATATACTGACAATGATCGGGGGCAAGGATTTTGGCAAGTACAAGTTTAATCGCGCCGTGCAGGCAAAGCGTCAACCGGGGTCGGCTTTCAAACCGTTTGTGTACACCGCAGCCGTGATGCAGGGTTATCATCCCTGCGACATCTTCTATGACACGCCTATAGTTCTTACAATTCCGGGTTCGACTGAGTGGAGCCCGCAGAATTTCGACAATGAATTTCAAGGCGCCATGCCGCTACGCACCGGATTGGCCCGGTCGAGAAACTTGATCGCAATTAAACTGCTGCAAATGGTCGGCGCCAAACCGGTCATCGACGTCGCTTACAAGATGGGTATCCGAAGCAAGCTGACACCGAACCCGGCTCTGGCCATCGGTACGTCCGAAGTTGATGTGCTCGAATTGGTGAGCGCTTACACTTGCTTTCCCAATGGCGGGATCCATGTCGCACCGCGATTCATCACAAAGGTTATTGATCGCTACGGAAACCTTCTCGAAGAAAACGGTGTCGCGCCACGGCAAGTGGCAATTGCGCCGGCTCCTGCCTACATGATGGTCAGTTTAATGCAGTCAGTAATGAATGACTCGGGAGGGACCGGAGCAAATGCACGCACGCGCGGATTCTACCGCCCGGCCGGAGGCAAGACCGGAACTTCGGACAACTTCTGTGACGCTTGGTTTGTCGGCTACACGCCGCAGGTTACCGCCGGATGCTGGATTGGCTTCGACGACAAAACTTCGCTGGGACACAACCAAACCGGCAGTCTGAATGCTCTGCCGATCTGGACCGACTTTATGTCAGCGGCGGTTGATTCTCTTCCCGTGGAGGATTTCCCCGAACCACCGGGAATCACGCATCAGACGATCTGTATTGATTCCGGTAAGAAGGCGGCGGCATTTTGTACGCATACGCGTGATGAAATTTTCCTGAGTGAGTACATGATAGACGAAGTATGTCCGTTGCACCGCAAGCACGCGCAGATAGATTCGTTGCAGCGCCGACTTGCCACATTGTAGGTGCGAATTTATTCGCATCTTTCGAACCGTGAAGCTATTCGCCTCCCCCAAAGGTGTCATGTTCAATGTTCGGATAAATCCGAACCTACAGCCCACGAATCCACGCTTCACCAGAGAATATCCCGGCAGGCTTTGGCACTTTCACCCTGTAGGTGCGAATTTATTCGCATTTTCCTCTGGCGCTGCACCAGACATCAGGATTAATTCGATCCCATTGGGTAGTCGTGCTCGCGTCATAAAACAGGATCGCTGGTTTGTCCTACGATAATCTCAGAAAAGGCAGAGTTTCCATCGCGGGACATTTCTACTCGATTACCATTGTTACACACAATCGGCAGCCATACTTCCGCGATTTTCAATTGGGCCGAATTGTGATCGCCGAGATGAGGAGGTTGCATGACGACGGTCTTGTTCAATCATGTGCCTGGGTCTTAATGCCCGAGCACCTTCACTGGCTATTTCAACTCGGAGCCGGTCTGTCCTTGTCCGACGTTGTCAGGACGCTGAAAGCTCGTTCGGCACACCGGATCAACAAGACTCTCGTGCGCCAAGGTGCAGTCTGGCAGAAGGCGTTTCACGACCATGCCATCAGGAGAGAGGAGGACCTGAGAAATCATGGCCATTATTGGGTGACTAATCCACTGAGAAGGGGAATCGTGACTGAGATCGGTTGCTATCCGCTGTGGGATGCGGTCTGGATTTCGGATGACTGAACATCTTGTAGGTGCGAATTTATTCGCACTTGAGGGCATTGCAATTCACACACCTCATCCAACCGTGTCAAATAATCGTTCGGATAAATCCGAACCTACAGATTGTGGATCCGAATCGGACACTTGCGCACTTGTTTCGAGCTATTCGTAATGCAGACTGATGATCGGATCGACCGAAGCAGCGCGATAAGCAGGAATCACGCCGGCAACAAGACCAATGCCCACGGAAAGTGAGAAAGCCACGATGATACCGAGAATCGGAACGACCATGGGAAGGGGCGAAACGGCAGAGATGATGAACGCTGCGAGTAATCCGAACACAATGCCTATGACACCACCAGTTCCGGACAGCGTCATCGCCTCCACGAGAAACTGGAAGAATACATTGGCGCGTCGTGCGCCAATAGCTTTCCGCACACCAATTTCACGAGTTCGTTCCGTGACCGAAACCAACATGATGTTGAGCACACCGATTCCTCCCACCATCAGACCAACTGCCGAAATAGCAATCATCGCAACCCAGATTCCTCCGGTGATTTTATTGTAGTAACCCAGAATCGAGGCTTGGGTGGCCATAGCGAAGTCGTCCGGGTCGCTGTATTTCACTCCCCGTAATCGACGCAATGCCTGACGGATCTCGTCCTGCGCCTGATCCAGCAATTCAGCCGAACTGGCCCTGACGGATAGAAATAGCTCCTTCTCCCAAGGAAAAAGTTTGTGGAAGGTACCGTATGGCAGGATGACCATGTTATCCTGACCCTCACCGAATGAGGTCTTTCGTTTTTCCATTACGCCTACCACGCGCAGTCTGACATTGTTGAAGAGGATTTGCTCCCCAACTGGATCGTTCCGGGTAAATAGCGTAGCCGCCAAATCGTGACCGATTACACACACCATGGCGCGGTGACGATCTTCCGATTCGAGGAAGAAACGTCCTTTTTCGATGTAATGGTTGTTGACTAGCTCATAGTCGACGCTGGTGCCAAACAGGTCAGTGCTGCGAGAAGTATTTTCTTTGTACTTGGCGACATTGCCGCCGGGCCGAAAGTAATGATTCTGCGGAGCAACGCCGTCGACCGACGGGCACAGTTCCGAGATGGTATTGGCCTCCACCAGCGTGATCGGCTCACGTTTGCGCTCTTTCTCGGTCAATTCGTCCCAGTTTGTGTTGAACGGAAACTCAGTGATATAGATGACGTTGGAGCCCATCGCCTGAATATCGTTCGCGACGGTGGAGTTTAACCCCTGAATCAGCGCTACCATGGCGATTACCGAACTGACGCCGATCATCACTCCCAAGATGGTCATGAATGCACGAAACTTGTTCGAGCGAATCGAATCAAGAGCGAGGATGATGCCTTCTTTGGTCTCGAAGATGTTCATGATTCAAAACGCAACGCCTCGATCGGATCGAGCTTCGCCGCCTTCCACGCCGGGTAGATGCCAAACACCAGACCGATGATTGTGGGGATACTGAATCCCACGATCACTGCCGTAACCGAAATCACAAACGGCAGCCCCATCTTGCTTGAGGCAATGCTCGAAATCCCCAATCCGCCGGCCAGCCCAAGAACTCCTCCGATCAGACACATGATAAGCGCTTCAAGCAAGAACTGTCCCAGGACGTGCCTGCTGCGAGCGCCCACGGCTTTGCGGATTCCGATCTCGCGCGTTCTTTCCGTCACCGAGACCATCATGATGTTCATGACGACGATACCGGCAACGATAATGGAAATGAACGGAATCGCGATCGTCACCAGGCGCGCCGTGCCGGTGAAACTATCCACAAAGCCCATTACTGCGTCCTTTGTGACCATGGCGAAATCATCTGGATCATGATACTGCGTATGTCTGCGGGCGCGCATGACGGCGCGAATCTGGTCCATTCCTTGATCCATACTCGCCTCTGACCGTATCTTAACCAGGACATCGATGTCCTGACGCATTCCCGTCATCTGCAGCATCGTGTGAGCAGGCACGTAGACATACCTGTCTAGGTTCTCCCCCATGATTGAACCCTTCTTGGCGCCAACTCCGATGATCGTGAACTTCTCCCCACCGACAATAATCTCTTTGTCCAACGGATCTTCGTCCGGGAACAGTTTGTCTTTGATCTCCTGACCGATCACCGCTACCCGGCGTCGGTGTTCATCGTCGAGATCAGTGAAGAAACGCCCTTCCGCGATATCCAGATTGTTGATGCGCGAGACGTTCGCCGTATAACCGTTTATCGAAATGGAATAAAGCGGCTTGTTGCCACGTTTGATAGTTCTCGCGTGCCCTTCAATGGCGAGACCCACGGCCTCGGCCAAAGTGCAGGACGTCTCAATAGCACGAGCGTCCTCAACAGTGATCCGCTTCCGTTTTAATGCCTTAAGCCATTCGTCGTGCGAAGTGATCATTCCGAAGCGGGTCACCGCCACTGTCGACGCACCCATCTCGTCAAATACACTCGTGATGCGGAGCATCATTCCGTCGAGAGTCGAGATGATGGCGATTACGGAAGCGACACCGATCACGACGCCGACTACGGTAAGCACCGTGCGCAGTTTGTGCGACCAGAGCGCTGCCAGAGCCAATTTCAGATTCTCAAATATCATTTACCGTGGCGCTGGATGTGATGACTTCTTTTTCGATCATGCCGTCGCGGATATGAATAACGCGATTGGCGTGAAGAGCAATGTCCGGTTCGTGCGTAACGACAATAATCGTGTGGCCGTTGAGATGCAAACGGGCGAACAACCCCATGATTTCATCGCCGGTTTTCGAGTCGAGGTTACCCGTGGGCTCATCGGCAAGAATGATCGAGGGGTTGTTTACCAGAGCCCTTGCCACGGCAACTCGCTGTCTCTGACCGCCGGAGAGTTCGTTGGGCTTGTGCATCATGCGATCGGCGAGATCGACCTGCTCGAGCGCGTGTTTGGCCATCTCGATACGGGTCTTGGAATCAGTACCGTTATAGATCAGCGGCAGTTCGACATTATGCAAAGCCGTCGCGCGCGCCAAGAGGTTGAACGTCTGGAACACGAATCCGATTTCGCGATTGCGGATCCGCGCTAACTCATCGTCATTCATGCTGGAAACCTGCTTGCCGTTGAGCACGTAACTCCCCTGCGATGGTGTATCGAGACAGCCGATGAGATTCATCAGGGTTGACTTGCCGGAACCGGAGGGCCCCATGATTGCAAGGTATTCGCCCTTTGCTACACTAACAGTCACGCCTCTAAGAGCGTGCAGTTCCTCGACCCCCATCTTGTAGGTCTTCCAAAGGTTTTCTGTCTCGATTAGCATCAGTCGTTCTTTTCTTCTTTGATGATTTCCTTGGAAACCTTCACCTTGGCGCCATCTTCGATGGTGCGCAGGATCTTGTAGCTACCAGTAACGATCTCTTCATTCTCAGCGAGACCTTCTGTGATTTCTACGTTCTGTTGGTCGGCAATTCCGGTCTTGATGGGCACGAACTTGACAACGTCCCCTGCCAATTTGAATATGCCTTCAAGCTCTTTCGTCTTCTTCTTGTCATCCTTCTTTGAAGACTTCGCCGAATCGACGGTTGCCGCAACAGCGCCACCAGATGTTCCGCTACCGCCGGCGGCCTTCTTGAGTGAATCTGACTTGTCCGGACGCATCACCACTGCCTGGATCGGCACATAGAGGACATCCTTGCGCTTATCGGTAGTGATGTCAACCGTGGCGGTCATTCCCGGTTTGATTCCCTCGACCTTCTCGAGCAAGAGAATCTTGACCGTGAAGTTGGTGACTCCGCTGGTACCGACGTTCTGCGCGGCGTTTCCCACTTCGGTAACCGTACCTTTGAACGACGTGTCAGGCAACGCATCCAATTCAATCTTAGTATCCTGACCAACTCGCACGCGAGCGATATCGGTCTCGTCAACATTCACTTCCACTTCGATCGTCGAGAGATCAGCGACGGTCATTATGACTGTACCAGCGTTGTTCATAGTCCCGACCATGACAATCTCGCCGATTTCGGCATTAAGCGCGGTGACCGTTCCGTCAATTGGCGCCGTAATGATCGTCTTGTCGAAGTTGTCTTTAATCTCTTCCAAGGATGCTTTTTGCTGCTTAGTGTAGTATTGAGATGACTCCAGATTGGCCTTGGCTACCTCCAGCGCAGTCTGCAACTGCGTAAAGTTTTCATCCGAAATCAGTTGGGAAGCATACAGCTTCTTGGCACGTTCATAGGTCTGATTGGCTTCCAGCAGTGAGGCCTCCGATCTCTTCTCGGCAGATCGCGCGGCCGCCAGCGCCGCCTCGGATTGACTCACCGCCGCCTGATAGCGGGTCTGGTCGAGTCTGACCAGCACATCCCCCCTCTTCACTTGATCGCCTTCCTTAACGGGAAGCTCGATGATCTTGGCAGCAACGTCCGCGGACATTTTCACGGTGGTTTTCGCTTGGACGGAACCGGTAGCTGTAACCAGCGAAACGATCTCGCCCTTTTCCACCTTGCCCGATTGAACGGAATAAACGATGCCGCTGTCTTTTCTCGCGGCCATAACGATAATCAGGATGACAATTATTGCTGCCCCGATTATCAGCCATAGTTTCTTTTTCTTATTCATCTCTCTTCTTGCTATCCGGACTAAGTGTTACTTCGTCTTTCCACTCTCGTTTCACCACGAGGATCACATCCGCCCCATCGCCTTGGCCATCGAAGCGACGGCAAGGTTGAGTTGGTACAGGGATTGAATTCGTGAATACTGGGCGTTGGTTAAAGAATATTGGGCGTCCAGCAATTCCAGAATGGAGGAGGCGCCCAGACGGTATCGTTCTGATTGCAGCTTCATATCTTCCTGCGCCGACTGCTCGGCCAACCGTGCAGCCTGATGCTGTAGTCGCGCCGTCTGTATGTCGAGATATGCTTGTCTAACATCCGAGATCAGTTGGTTCCGAGCCGCACCAAATGACTCCCGCTGGTTGGTTTCACTCAGCCGCGCTTGGGAATAAGTTGTCTTCTTCTGGAAACCGTTGAATAGGCTGTAACTAGCCGAGACTCCAACCGAATAGGAACGGTTAACATTGGTCAGCGGCTGGAAAACGCCCAACGAGTCTAGTCTTTTCGTGTCATTTGTTGACCAACTCCAAGACATGCGCGCTGAGACGCTCGGCAACCAAGAAGCTCGAGCTATGGAGACTTGTGTCTTGGCCGCATCGTAGTCCGCCCCGCTCTTCTTCAACCCTGGATTATTTTCCAGAGCGATTTGAATACACTGATCGATTGACATGTCAAAGGGGACATTAACGAGAGTGTCCGAAGGCACGATCGGAAGTGTGACATCTCTGTTTAGCAGCAAATTGAGTGCGAATTCCGCCGACCTGATGTTGTTTTCACGTGTCAGAAGAGCCACCGAATCGTTGGCTACGGTGACCTGTGCTTTTAGCTTCTCGGACAACGAGGCGGAACCAAGCTCGTATTTGCTGTTGGTGACCTCAAGTTGCTTATTGGAACGAGTAAGCGCATCCTCCTGTACCTTTCGCAACATCGCAGTTTCGACAAGAGTATGGTAAGCCTTCGTCACGTCATAGACTGTCGCCAAAGCGGTCTCATTCATCGCGTTGGACGCCGACGTCTTTCTCTGATTGCTTTGGCGAATCCGCAGCCAAGTAGCACCGCCGTCAAAGAGCGTCATGGACAAATTGATGCCGGTACTGTATGACTTGCTTCCGGGGTCCTGATAATAGGTGTTAAGCTGTTGCACGTAAGTGGGTCTGAGATCCTTTCCAAAGCCATAGCCGGCCGAGACTGAAGCTGTTGGAAGCGCGTCTCCCCAGGCATTCCACAAATCATATTTCGCGGACCGGTAGCCGTTTTGAGACACAGTGACGCCGACGTTTTTCTGCAGCGCCAGATCAATGCACTGCTTGAGTGAGAATTCGTTCTGCCCTGCTGCTACATTGGTCGTCGGCAACCCCCCAGCAAACAGTCCGACAAAAAGCAGAATCGAACCTATCCGTCCAATTCTTTCCATTAACTACTCCTCAATCAAAATGAATAACTATATACAATTAGAAGATGGCCTTTACCACTCCAACAATGGCAGCTATGACGCCGACCGGAATCAGCACCGTGGCCGTTGCCTTGCCTTTAGAGAAACTGTAGATCACTGCCACACCGAATATCGTAAGGATCACCTGCCACACGAAAAATACGTCAGTGAATGAGTTCAGTAGAGTGTAAGCAACGGACATCATATCACTTCCGGGCAATAAGACCGCCAGCGAAGTCCGAATATCCATCGTCTGCTTCATCATCATCAGTGGAGTCTTGATAATCTGCCCCAAAACAGAGATCATCCCGGTGAAACTGACAAGCGAGACCAATGCCATGAATTTCGCCGATCCCCCAAAGACGACGGTTCCCATGAACAGAATGACCGCAGCCATTAAGAATACCATGATAGCTGATCCAATCAACCCCGCAAAGGCTCCAATAATTGCGCCGATTCCTTTGTAAGTCTCCATCTGCTGCACAGCCAATTCGCGTTGCTCGGGCGTATACTTGTCCGATGTCATCATCTGCTGCTTCTGCATTTCCATCGCCATCGGAGCTACTATATAGGCACCCATCGTTGTCACTAGTAGTAAGATCACAAAAGGAATTATCCATGTCGGTTTCGCCTTGATACTCCCAAAAACCCTCATCGGGCTCAAAAAGATGTTCACTAACATAGACCCGACAGAATCGGCTTTTGTTTCATTTGACACGGTATTGTCCGGCATTATTGCGGTCATAATCTCTCCTCACTAAGTATGCTTCTCTGAACGCAAGTTACTACGCAAAGTTTCAAAAATCAATGTAACTCTATATAGCTCCGGGGCGGCTAACAAGCGCACAAATGAAGGGAAAATGCCGGCCAGACCACGCACCAAACAAAGCAGCAACAATCGACCAGTCCAAGAGCAACGCGCCGCTATCTACTCAGAGCAAAACACTCGACGATTGCGGCCTAATGCGGACAATCGGAGACTACCCAAAAAAGGCGGCAGCCAGTTTGTTTGGAAACCGGTTGCCGCCCGCGAAAGCACTTATCTTAGAGAGATTTCTCGAATGTCACCTTGATCTTCGGGAGAGTCCTGTGGGTAACAAGACCCATGTCGAACGAAGTTGTACGCGCTCTGCTGGTATCGACGGGCAGATGAGCGCTTACGAGAACCAACGGTGAAGGTCTACTGACATCGTTATCCGGATTAGGTTCGAGTGTTATGAAAACAGTTCCATCGCGAAGCATGTCAACCGGCCAGAGAGAGTCCGGGAGGTTAGCAGGTCTGTTGATTAGGAAATCCTCCCCGGGGAAATTAGGAATAGTGCCGTCCATGCAGTGGCTGTTGTCGTAATCGATATAGGCGGGTGAGAAGAACTTGCCGGTAGACACCGTGTACACCGTGTCGCCCTTGGTAAGCGCAACCCAGCCCTCATACAGGTACCCTGTGTCTGGAAGTGTAGGCAGGAACAATCCCTGGGCATAAGTCTCAATCGTATCTTTCCCAGTACCTCCATTGGTGAGTTCAATAAACCATATCCCGTATCGCTCGTTCGATCGCGATTGCCCTTTCGTTTTGAAATGGCCGTCTGAGAAAGTGCCGACGGCAAACCGATTCTGGGTGCTCGGGAAGGCAAGGGGGAAGGTCAAGAACGTCGCTCTGTCGCGGTCGATTCCGCTCAGCGCGATAATCGTTGGCGACGGCTTAGGGTCGGGATCGTTGGGATAGGGTTCAACAGTGATAGCAATCATATTGTAGTCGTAAACATTGCCTTGGATTGTGAAAGCATTGCCGATGTCCTTAGTAACATCTGTCGGGCTGAGGAAACGAAAATCATGCTCGTCCCAGAAGAACTTTCCGAATTCCTGATACTCCAACCAGTTGGAGTCTGCGTCTGTTTTGACCACCCACCCGACATAGATCAGCCCCGACTTTAGCGTAGGAAACTGGGTCGGTTCAAGTACGATACGGTTGTAAACATCCGTGTTAGGCTTCGGCCCATCATCGCCGCAGCCGCCCAACCCTATGAACAGCAGCGCCATCAATCCGCAAGCGACTATCGCTCTGAGCATCTTTCCTATTCCTCCAAAAGCGTATTAAAAGCAATAACTTCCACGTCTATCAAGACAGTAAGGATATCCACTGCTTTCCCCACTGTCAAGTACAAATTTTTCGCAAAGGAAGAGACGTTCAAGCACTCGATTTGACTAAAACCATACACCGTCGCTGACGATAAGTTAAATAGTACGAATTCATTAACAACGGAGATGAATATGATTGAGTGCGGCAAATGCGGTACCGCAAACCATTTTGATGGCGCGATGTTCTGCAAGAACTGCGGAGCCGAACTCTCTTCGCGAGTGGCAGTGAAGGTGGCAGATGAACCAGCCAGCGTTCACGACAAGACTCAACCAATTGTCACACAATCGGATACAGGAGAGGAGCAATCGGAGACTGATTTCGTTGTCACCGATTTACCAATTGACGAGGTCGAGGCCAAGAGATCAGGCCGCGAGCAGCCGCTTGGCGCCGGGTTTGACCAGTTGCTCAGGCGCTTTGAGAGTGATCAGGCAGCCAAAGCGCTGCCGGAAGATGCGATCGAACCGGCGCAGTTGTCGTCTGAACTTGGCATCGAGTCTCCAACGGACTACTTGATGCGGGAACAGCAGGAAGCCCCGGAAAATGTCAACGAAATCGCCGTGCCGACGGTTGAGCCCGCAGTTGCTTCCGAAGTGCCGGCCGAACCGGCGCAACCAATGAACGAACCGAAGTCGGTCAGCAGGATCGACACTCAAGCGAAACGCGCAGGTGAACACGTTGTCTCGGACGACGACCGCGATCGATTGCTCAACAGTTTGCAGAAAACTCTCGCAGAAGAAGACGCTGCGGCAGCACCGCAAAACCAACTGCATCTCAACATCCAACAGACTTTGAGTGGACCTGTAGACATCGAAACGGCAAATGTGGTGGAGAGTCCTTCCGCACCAGAGACGGTTGAAGTCGGCGCAGTCAGTCGTTCTATTCAGACGCACAAACACCAATCGGTTTTCGTGAAGGGACATAAGCTGCTGTTTCCTGACAAAGCACGGCTCGTACCCGGGGAGATGATTACATACGGAAATCAGCAATACTCGATCAAGAAGGGCAGTATAGAGAGGAAACAGCTTATCCTCGGCGGAGTGGTGGGTCTGATCGTAATAGTAGTGATGCTGATCATAGGATTCAGTGGCGCCACCGTGCCTAAGCCCGCGCTCTTTGGCGTTGTCACCAACGTCGAGACCAAAGAGGTACTGGCCGGTATCAGCGTGAGTATTCCGCAGACCGGTGCTTCCACCGTGACGGATGAGGCGGGCATGTTCACCTTCCCTGGATTACCCAATGGCCGCTATGATGTCAAGATGGAAGGTACTCTTTACGAGACGCAGATGATGTCGACATCAATCGTCAACGGAGAAAGTAAGATTCTTCACGGCACCATGTCGCCAATGCTTTCCCAAGGGATGACGTACGCTTCAACAGCGCCACGATCGACCAATGAGGACGTCGTAAACTCCGGACCGTTATTTGGCGCGCTGAAGGTGAAATGCAGCATCAGCGATGCGATGGTGCTTGTCGACGGCAAAGCGATCGGGTCTGCCAACCAGACATTCAAGAGAGTGACGCCCGGCACTCATACAGTCCAGGTCAAACGCGATGGTTACGAGGATTGGGAGCAGCAGGTTAAGATTGAAGAAGAGGAGACAACCACGCTGACCGTGAATTTGACCGAGGCTAAGGCGGCAGGTCCGGTAGAATATACAGCCAATGATTTCTTCCAGCAAGCGGAGGCGCTGCTTGCCGAGAAAAACTACACTGAGGCCATTGGATACTATACGCTCGCTCTGGCGAAAGATAACTCTCTGGTGCAGGCGTACATGCGCCGCGCGGAAGCAAACGAAGCATCGAACAAGACCATGAATGCACGCGCCGATTTCCGCTCAGCGGCCGATCTCTATCTCCACTCCAATCGGTTCGCCGATGCCGTGACCTGCTATGACAAGATCATAGAGATGTCGCCGAATGCGTCCGATGCCTACCAGTTGCGCGGTTGGGCGAAGATTTCCTCCGGCAACTACGACGGCGGTCTGAAGGATCTGGAGAAAGCGCTATCCTTCAATAAGGACGACACCCAGTCGCAGTTCGAGTATGGCAAAGCGCTCTACATCACAAGCAACTACAAAGATTCCGAGAAAGCGCTGAAAAAGATTCGCAAGTACGGCGATGACAGCCCCGAGATTTACGGCTATCTGGCGCTGACATACTTGGCGCAAGGCAGTGAGTCAGATGCGCGAAAAAACTATGAGGCGTTCACCAAACGCGCCACTTCGGCGCAGGTGGCGCGAATGACCACCGAGTCGGGCTGGCAAAGATTGACGGCAACAGCCGGCAAATAGATTCTCTGGCGTCCGACGACGGACACAGGGTTATTGGGTCAAGAGGATAGGCACCGCGCCTGTCCTTTTGTTTTGACGCAATTTGATATCGAAGGTATTCAGTCGGTCGGGACTCCGAGATCTGGCAACGACTTGACAATCTTCATGGTTTCGAGACTAACTGTTGTCACCTGACCTATCAGGCGGACAATGTATTCGGGATCGTCAGCGCGGTTAGGGTCACTGATAATGCCACTGCGCTTGTCGGATTTGACCCGATACTGATCAATCATCCAATCTAACGCCGAGCGGTTGCCGAGGCGATATTCGAAGGCCTCCAACGGAATGCCGCCAAGCGAGAGGAAATCGTTGTAGATGACAGCCGTCTTGTCTTTGGAAAGCTTCATCCTCTCGACCCGGAAGTCAAGCTTGGCATCCTTCTTTTCGATCTTCTCCAACGGGTACTCTGGCTGGCTCTCGTAGTCCACATGCAGTTCCATCAACCTCTTCCCAGCTTTGGCAAAAGCACGAAAATCGGGGGTATAGGGCACACGCGGTAACTCCCGCTTGAGGTTGGCCGCATAACGCTCTCGATATGTCGGATGATGCAGCACCGCGTACACATAGTGGAAGATGTCCCACTTCGTGATCTTCTTGTCGCCATAGTGCTGACGAAACTGCTCAAGTGCCCAGTCGGTGATGTTTTCTTTGCGACCGGAGCCGTCGGGGTTGTAGGTGTAGAATGGGAAGCATTGAGCAGCGTCAATGGAGACGAGATTCAGGTTGGGAATGCGCGATGACGATAAACTCCAGAAAGCGGCTCTTCCACCGAGACTGGGCACGCAGATGACACGATTGGCGGCCTCTGCAGCTTCGTTCGGCAGAAATTTCGCGTTGGTCCCAGGCTCATCCACGATGATGTCGTCAAAGTAAAGTTGTCGAGATGAGAATGGTCGGTAAAGCCCAACCCTGCAACAGTCCCTTCGAAAATCAAGCAGCTTGTGAGTTCGAAGGTCCCTCTTGAGATTTCGACTCCATTTGATCTTGTCATATCTCACAAAACCGTCAATATCCTTGGGCCTGGCCTTCTGCTGGTATCGAGCAACCTCGGCATTGTAGTCCTCACAGAACTGCTCCACACGCTCCAGCAATCGCTCTCTGTCGAAATCATAGACCACGCTGTCGCGATTAGTGGACACTCCGAGAGAGTATGTGTCGAAGACCCCAAGTTCACTTTCCGAGGCGCGAGCCAAAGGGCAGAAGCCACGAAAATCCGTCGCTAGACCTTCGGTTATCCAGACGTGCTCCGAGTCAGGACGAAGCAGTCTCCACTTGACACCGGAGTATCCACTTGCATCATCAAGAAACCGGTATTTCTCCGCCCGACGCCAGAGTTCGCCGACTCTCAAGTAGCGGACCTTTGCCCGGCCACCTCTCCCTTTCTTTCGATTCCTCACCAGCAAGCTGACGCTGACACCTACTTGTATGCCAAAGACATTGTGGGTTGTCCCTGAAAGCTTGGGGTTCTTGCGAACATTGCCATGCAGGTCAAGCACATAGATAGAGTCAAAGTCCGACTCCAAATGGTTCCGCATCCCGTCGAAGGACAGTTCAGTCACAAAGGAGTTGTTGGTAACCAGAGCGACCACTCCCATGTCACCTATCCTATCCGACGCCCATCGGATCGCCTTCACATACGGGTCATCGAGTTTGCGTTGGAGCCGGGCTCTGGAGTCCTTCTTGTAAGTCTTCGCTATTCGGTCCTCAATGACCTGATACTTGCGATTCTTGTTATTGTCGTTCTCATTCACCTGACCCGCGTTGTACGGTGGATTTCCAATGATCACGAAGATATCAGCCTTCTTCTGTTTCAGCACGCGAGCCGTGTTTTCTGCCGTGAAGAAATCTGTCTGCGGCTCGTCCAACTGGAATGTATCGACGAGGCAGATGCCCTCATAAGGTATATACTCACCCGTCAGGTCGAGATACTCATGCTCGATGTTCATGGAAGCGATGTAGTACGGCAGCAACATGACTTCGTTGCAGTGAAGCTCATTTTCGAATTTGTAGCGCAGCGCCGTCTTCTTCATCTCGCGCATGATGTGCACGATGAAATTGCCGGTGCCGACGAAGGGATCCAGAATTTGCACTCCCTTATCACTCAGCGTACGCCCGAATTCTTTTTCCAAAATCTGCTCCACGCTCTTAACCATGAAGTTGACGATCTGCGGAGGCGTGTAAACAATTCCGTGTGTGTCGGCAACCTTAACGGAGAAACCCTGGAAGAACTTCTCGTAGACGGTATTGAGAAACTGCTGTTTCTGCGCGAAATCGTCAATCGTGCGAGCGGCCTTTTCAATGGCGACGTAGAATCGGTCAAGCGACTTCAGGAAATCATCCCGATTAAATGATTTCGACATGAGCGCGGAAATCACCTTCTCAATTTCCACGGCAATCACGTTTCGCCTCGCAAAATCGGGATTGGAAAACACTGTTCGGAAAATGCGTTCGGTGAGGAGATGCTGAATCAGCATTTCCTCGACCGCCTGAACCGACAGGTTGGGATTGATGGACGACCGACAAAGGTCCATGAAATTCCCAAATGCCGCCACAAATCGAGGATTGCTCTTGCGCTCGGTGTCGATGAGCTTAACAAGCTTTTCCGCCAACTCCGGCACACGATTCTTGAACTCACCGACCGCTTCTTCCCAGGCAATGTAGTCCTCCGGCAAGTACTCAAAGAACTGAGCAAGCACCGCGACCAACTTTGTCGGTGTCGCAATTTCTTCATCGAGCACCTGTCTGCCGTTCTGATAGAGGATCGCTCTCTTTGGTTCCTGAAAAAGAATATTGTCGCGTGGATACCCCGCCTCAAACTTCCGCTTGACCTCCTTCTCAAGATCATCCTGACTATCCTTGGCCTCCCAGTAGCCATGCGGAAATCGGTACATGTCAAGTAACGCCCCATCGATGCTGATTCTGTCGCGGTCAACTCCCTTGCGCTGATACTCCGGCACTAATGTCCACTTGAACTGACGGGCACAGACCTGCAAGAGAGTCTGGAAGGCACTCCGTACGGCTGTCTCATGCGATACGCCGAGTTTGTCAAACTGGCCGAGTGCGTCGTAATACGCAACAACTGCCTTGTGAGTCGGCTTCAAGGTGAGTTTACGCATTTCGCTTTCCAATATGACGGAAGCGTATTTGACAATCAACAACAATCATCATGGCCGTTCCGTCGTCAGCTTTCACTTATGATACTTACTCCCCGCCGAAATCGATAGCGCTCGATAGAGTTGTTCCAGCAGAATCACTTCGGTCAGCTCGTGCGGGAATGTCATCTTGGAGAGAGATAGAAGCATCTTCGCCCCGGCCTTGACCACAGGAGCCAAACCATACGCGCCACCGATAACAAACTGGATACGCGAGTAGTTCCGCTTCTTGTCCTCCAGCAATCGCGACAACTGCTCGGACGACAGAGGGTCTCCCCTGACGTCGAGAGCGATCGAATAGGCATCGTCATTGAGTTGATCGAGAATGCTCTCCCCTTCGATCAACATCCCCTTCTCCGGTTTCATCCGCGCGTTGTCGGCTTCCTTGACGCGGATTAGCGTCAAATCAGCATACTTCCCCACTAATTGCCCGTAGTATTTGATTCCTTCTTTTACCCACGGTGATTTGATCTTGCCAACGGTAATGATATCGATATTGAGCATCAGTCGGAGACGACCTTGACATAGAACTGCCGCGAGCGTCTGCCGTCGAATTCACAGAAGTAGATCCCCTGCCAGGTGCCGAGCAGAAGTGAGCCATCTTCGATTAACAAGGCTTGCGAACAGCCAACCACGGACGATTTGAGATGCGCATCCGAATTGCCTTCGCTGTGGTCATAGTTGTCATTCTGGGGAAAGATGTCACCGAGCTTGCGAATGATATCGGACTTGACCGACGGATCGGCGTTTTCGTTGACCGTGATTGCCGCCGTAGTATGCGGAGTATAGACCAGACAAATTCCGGACTTGACACCGGAACGCTGCACGTAGTCGGATACGATGTCAGTGATGTCGATAAGTTGATTGCGACTGGAAGTTGACAGAGTGAATTGCTCGATCATGTGAATAGTGCTTCGACGAAATCATGCGAGTTGAACTCATCGAGATCATCCATCTGCTCGCCGATGCCGATCAGCACTACCGGCAGCTTGAATCTTTCGACAATGGAAAAAACGGCTCCGCCTTTGGCGGTACCGTCAAGCTTGGTAACGATTATGCCGTCGATGTCGAGCATCCTCTTAAAGACTTCCACCTGCTGCAGCGCGTTTTGTCCCGTAGTGCCGTCGAGCACGAGCAAAGTCCGGTGCGGCGCGTCCGGCATCGCCTTCTTGAGCACGCGCTTCACCTTACTTAACTCTTCCATCAGATTCGTCTTCGTGTGCAGGCGACCGGCAGTGTCAATGACCACCACATCATCGCCGCGAGCTATCGCCGACTGAACTGAATCATAGGCGACGGCGGCCGCGTCACCCCCCTCCTGCCCTTTCACCAGATGGCAGCCAACCCGATCAGCCCAAATGGCAAGCTGATCGATTGCGGCAGCGCGAAAGGTATCTGCGGCGGCAATCGTTACCTTTTTGCCGTCATTTACGAAGCGGCGCGCAATTTTCGCAATCGAGGTCGTTTTGCCGGTTCCGTTGACACCGACGATCATGATGACATAAGGTTTCTTGCCGCTCGCAAAAAACGGCTCCGTGCTCACGTCGACAAACAAGTCCTTGAGACATTCGCGCAGCAGTTGAAATACTTCGTCGGAACTGTCGATACCGCGCTGCGCGACCATTACTTTGAGATTCGCGATGATCGTGCTCGACGTTTCTACGCTGATGTCGGAGGAGATCAGTACCTCCTCAATTTCGTCGAGCAATGCCCCATCTATCTTCTTGTGCAGGCCGACCGCGGCCTTGATTTTGCTTACGAGATTTTCTTTCGTCTTAAGCAGACCGGTTGCAAGCTTCTTGAGGGAGAAGCCCATTAGTCGTCATCCTCGTCGTCATCATCGTCATACTCATCTTCCTCACCGATAGCAGCCACTGGAGCTTCAGTCTCTGTCTCTTCTTCGGCTGCCACTTCGGTTTCTGCCTCCTCGGCAAACACGTCCGCCGCTTTCACTGTCTTTGGCGGCTCCTCTATTGCGGGTGGTTCCTCGGCCTGTGCTTCGCTACCAGTGAACTTCAGGGCTTCAACATCGATCGGCTTACCCATTGCTGCGAAGTCAACGGACACTATCTGACTCACACCCGGTTGTTGCATGGTCACACCATACAAGCGGTCGCATTGCTCCATCGTACGCTTGTTGTGTGTAATCAGGATAAACTGTGTCTTCTGGGAAAAATGCTGAATCATCTTCAAGAAACGATTGACATTCGCGTCATCAAGCGGCGCATCAACTTCGTCCAGAATGCAGAACGGCGATGGTTTCACCAGATAGATGGCGAACAACAACGAGATCGCCGTCAGCGCCTTCTCGCCACCGGAAAGCTGCGAGATGTTGAGCAGACGTTTGCCACGCGGGCGCGCTGAAATGAGAATGGGTGATTCGAGGGGATCGCTTTCATCTTCCATCCGCAGGTCGGCCTCGCCACCCTGAAACAAGTCGCTGAACACCTGTTGGAAATTAGCGCGCACTTGCGTAAAGGTCTCCAAAAACATGTTGCGCGCGGTGGTGTTGATGCGCGTGATCGTCGTCTTGAGATCGTCCTTTGCCTTGGTAAGATCGCCTATCTGTTGACTCAGGAAACGCTCGCGCTCGGCTTCTTTTTCATATTCCTCCAGCGCCAGCATGTTCACCAAGCCGAGTTGCTGTTGCTTGCCTCGGCACTCGGCGAGTTCCGTTTCGAGTTCGTGGAAAGTCTCCTCCGCCAGCGGTTCGGGCACCGTCAATTCCTCCGCCGATATCCCGAAGCTATCTCGCAACTGCGTCACGACATCCTCGAATTTCGAGTTGGCTTCTGTCTCGCTGACGAGAAGCTGCTGACTTGCTTCCGTAACCTGATCCCGATTTTTGCGCGAGGCCTTGAGCAGTTGGTCGAATTCCGTTTGCTTGTCGCTGATTTCCGCCTGCCGTGACACTAGTTGCACTTCCTGCTGCCGTAGACCCTCGCGTTCTTCCGAGGATTCCTGCAGTTGCTCCCGGAGTTCAATCAGTGCCAGGCGCTGATAATCTATGTCGCTCACCCGCTGTTCGCAGGCGTGCTGGCGGGTCTCGCTCTGAGTTGCGAGTTCATTGGTCAACTCCTCGATGCGAAGTAAATTGCCCTCCAGCGAATTGCGCTCGGTTTGTAGTTTGATTACGCGCAGGCGCAGTTCTTCCTGTTCTCGCGAAACCTTGGCAACCTCTTGCTCCATTGCCTCCAGACTGGCATTGTGCGCCTGTAGCGTCTGCTGTTTGTCTTCGGAGTCATCCTGTAAGCGCGTGGAGTCATCAACCAACTTTGCGAGTTGCGAACCGAAATCGTGCAGCTTCTCCTCAAGGCGTGAAATTTCAATTGCCGTCTCCCCCAGTTGCTCCTCAAGCTGCTTCTGCTGAAGCGTATGACGAGTTGACTCAAGCTGTAGATTCGTCTGCGACCAGCGCTGATGCTCAAGCTGCTGCGCCAACTGCGTCAGATGCTCGTGCTGCTGGTCGCGTTCCGACTGGAGACGCGCCAACTCGCTATCTGATGTTACCAAATCGGTCTGACACGATTCAAGACGCTGCTTGAGTCTGGTAAGCTCGTTTTCTCTTCCGAGAAGTGCAACCGGCCTGGCCGATCCACCTTGATGCAGAACCTTCGACTGGTAGTAATGACCGTCCTGAGTCACCACACGAAATTCGCCCTGGCCGAGGTCCAGCAATCGTTCCGCCGCCACTCGATCAGCCACGATCAGCGCATCGCCAAGCAACAACTCAGCCAGTTTGTAATATTCAGATGTCGCCGAAACGACTTCTGATGCTCGCACAATATTGCCGCCGAAGCCGCCGGGACGCGCGAGCTTGTTGTCTCGTTGCCATTGGTCAAGCTCTGACTTGACGACGAATGTCGCTTTGCCGAGGTTGTTCGCCTGCAAGAAAGCGACGGCGTTGTTGGCGGCGGCGCGATCATCCACGACGATGTATTCAGCCGCTTCGCCGAGCGCCATTTCGATTGTCTGCAAGTACTGTTCGTCCGCCTGCAACAGATTCGCAGCGGTGTCGATGACGCCGGGCAATTGCTCCCGGTTGGCAAAAATAGCAGTGACGCCGGATCCATAGCCCTCATAGTGGGCAATCATACGTTCATGGAGTTCAATCTGCGCGCTGAGCGATCGCACATCAAGTCGGTGTTCCGCTACACGTGTGGCGAGTTCGGATATTGCGATCTCCAGATGCGAGACCCCCTCTTCCGTCTCGGAAATCTGTCGTTCGCTTTGCTCGATCTCCACGATAACAGTCCGATGTTTGCCATCGATATCTGCGACCGAATCAACGGTAGTCGCCAGTGTGGACTGTAAGTCGGCAAGTTTCAGACGGGCTTCTTCAAGTTGCGCATTGGCTTCAGTAATCTGTGTTTCGAGATGCTGACGATTCTGGTCAAAGAGGTTCCTCTTCCCTTCAATCTCGAAAAGATCGCGTTGATAGACCTGCCCCGACTTACGTTCCTCGTCCACTTGAGCGATTCGTGCGGAAAGTTGGGTATCCAGTTCGGCCAGTTGACGCTGCGCATCCTCAAACGACGCGCGTGCCAAAGCAAGCTGTGATTGCAGAGATTCCTTCTCCCTGCCGAGCTGCTCGACCTTGGTCTTCATGCTGTCGATCTCTCTTAGGTCATCGCGATTGGCAACCTCAGCGGAACTGATCTTCTCTTCAGTAACGGAAATCTCGCGCTCCAAGCGGTAACAAGTCGCGGAGATTTCCTCCGACTTGGCGCGCACCTGCTTGACTTCTTCTGACAGTTCCAGCGCCTTACCGCTGTAGTCTTCGCGCGCTAATTCCCAGCGGTCGATTTCACCGGAAATCTCGGCGAGCTTGATCTGGCTTAGCCTTTTTTCATCTCGCACCTGCCGCAAGTGTTGTGAGAGACGACGATACTTCTCCTTCAGCAACACCAGCCCGACCGTCTTGATACGGTCTTCGTAGTATTTGTATCGCTCGGCCTTCTTCATCTGGCGGCTCAGGCTGCCGACCTGCGTGGAGACCTCGGAGAGAATATCAGAAAGTCGCAGCAAATCATTGTCGGTCGCTTCGAGTTTCCGCAGCGCTGCCCGTTTGCGTTCCTTGTAGCGCGTTATGCCGGCTGCTTCCTCAAACAGCATGCGTCGTTGATCGGCTTTGTCGGAGAGAATGGATTCGACCATATCGAGCTCAATCGCCGAATAAGCGTGCGCTCCCATGCCGGTGTCGGCAAACATGTCGGTGATATCCTTAAGGCGACACTGCACTCGATTTAGCAGATACTCCGAGTCACCGGAACGATGTAACCGTCGCGTCACCGTGACATTCCGGTACTCGATCGCCAGCGTGCGGCTGTCATTGACGATGTGCAGTGATACTTCTGCCATGCCGATCGGCTTCAGTTCGCGCGTGCCGGAGAAAATCACATCGTCCATTTTGCCGCCGCGCAGGATCGAGATTCTTTGCTCCCCCAGCACCCAGCGGATTGCATCGAGCACATTGGTTTTGCCACAACCGTTGGGACCGACAACGCCCGTAATGCCATTGGCAAACTCGACCGTGGTCTTGAGCGGGAATGACTTGAATCCGATTATTTCCAGTCCCGATAGGTACAAAATAGTCTCCTCTTACGTCAAGTTAGTCCGGCTGGCCCATCTTACTCGCAGCTGATTGAAGTTGAATCGATGTCAGCAAGTCCACCATGTGTCGATAGGTCTTCAGCTCATCCGTCTGGAAATCCGACTTCACCAAAAAGTTGTGAATCGGCATACCCCAGACATTTGCCAGCCCGATACGCAGGCTGGCGCCGGTATGCAGTGCGACCATAGCGTTAAACACGTTCTTGTGCGTCTCGAAATCAATCAGCACCGATGCTTTGAAGTCAGCGACCTTGGCGAAGAAATCTTTCTTCGGTAGGCCGATCAAATTAGTCAGATTTAATTCCGGCGAAACAGCGTGGATACCGGTCTTGCGTGTGATCTCGCTGCATCCGACCGGCACGACTATCAACAAATCGCTGGAGGGAAAGATGACCGGCAGTTCGGCAATCATACGCAGCAACAGGCTGTTGGTTTGGATGCCGTGCGGTAGTGTGATCAGCATTCGTTTGCTCCCCTGAATCGATGCCGGAAACTCAAAGGTCCCCTGCTGGACCTGGCGACTCCGATACCGAATAGCCCAATGCTGCATGCGTTCTTTCATTTTCATGGCGCCAACCTCGAACTGTCGACATACTTGAGATAGTTGTTTCGCGAGATCCACAGCGATACCACGGATGTGTCGCGGCTATCGGTGATTTTGAGCGGCAGTGCATTAAGATAAAGGTCAACCGCATTGCCGTGCCTCAACCGTAGATAGATGCTGTCCTGCATTGCAAACCAGAGAGTATCGTTCACGCTGATCATTCCCTCATAGGCCGAAGTGTCGGCGTCTTTGCGTACACGCATCCAGGAGCGACCCTTGCCGACCATTAATAGCAGCACGCTGTCCGGCCTTGCGATTGTGGCGGATGAATCCACGGTTGCCGAATCAGACACGGCGCTGGTGTCCGTGGAATCGATCATTATTGCCGTCGAGTCAATGGCTGGTTCCATCTTGGGAACACTCTTGGGAATCGCCTCCGGAATGACAACTTTCGTCGGCGGATGTGAATCAAATGTCAGCTTGATGAGAAACAATCCGAGCACAACGATGACCACTACCAAACCGACTACCAGAATTGATTTGCCCCCGCCGCGGCGTCCTTCCTCAGAGCGATAGTTTCCGATAGGCGTAGGTCCGACGACAACTTCAGGAACTTTTGCCGGTCGTGGCACGGATTTGGCGCCTTCGGCAGCGGGCGCCGGTGCCTCAGGGAGGCGCATCAGCAGATCATCGAGAGAGACGCCGAGGTACTCGGCATAGGCTTTGACGAAAAGCTCTTTGAAGACACGGTCTGGGAAGAGCGTATCGTCGCCGGCCTCAATGGCTGCGAGGTACTTCTCGTGGATTTTTGTATCGTTGGCAACGTCGGCCAGCAGGAGTTCCTTATCCTGCCGAACGCGCTTCAGACGTTTGCCCAGATTCTCGACATTGTCATCCGAGACAAATTCAAATGTCACTGCTGCAACTCCCTGATCATGCGCACGAACAACTCGATCGGAAACCCAATCACGTTGTGCAGACTCCCTTCCAATTTCTCTACCAGCAACTCTCCCATCCCCTGGATACCGTAGGCGCCGGCCTTGTCCATCGGTTCGCCGGAGTCCACATAGGAAGCAATCGCTTCGCCACTCAGAGGATGGAACGTCACATAGCTTCTTTCACAGTCGCACACCGTCCGGCCACCGACATTGTTGCGCAACGCCAGCGACGTAATCACATAGTGCCGTCTGCCAGATAGCAGGTGCAACATTTTCCTGGCGTCCGCTTTATCAACCGGTTTGCCGAGGATGCGATTGTCAAGCACGACGATCGTATCGGCGGCAACGGTGATACCACTGATACCCGGTACATGCGCAAGTTTGTGCGTGGCGATATCAAGCGCGAACTGCTTCGGTGACATACCGACCGGAATATCCTCGTAGACATCAGGCACGATCACATTGTAAATAAGCCCAGCCAGTGCGAGTATCTCCCTGCGCCGAGGCGAGCCGGAGGCCAGAGTCACTGGCGTGTCGCCCAGTAACGCCTTCAACTCGGACTTGATCTGTTCGTCGACGGTAAGCACAAATCGTCGAGGTTCTATTGCCACAGTCATTTTCTCTTCTCTTCGGAGTCGAGGATAATCGTCACCGGTCCCCAGTTGCATAGTTCCACACCCATCTTGGCGCCGAATACTCCCGACTCAACGTGCACACCTTCGGCGGCAACTCTATTCTTATACTGCTCGAACAATCTCTCCGCCGCTATCGGTTCAAGTGCGTCCGTGAATGCCGGCCGCCGACCCTTGCGCGTGTCGGCATATAAAGTAAACTGGCTGACTGCCAACACTTCCCCGCCGACGTCTTTGAGTGACAAGTTCATCTTGTCGTTGTCATCCTCGAAAATGCGGAGGTTGACCGTACGTTCGGCAAGTATTTCTGAGTCGCGCTCGGTGTCACCGTTGGTAGCGCCGACTAAAACCAATAAACCATTCTTGATTGCGCCGACGATTTCATTTTCCACTTCGACCCTCGCCCATTTCACCCGCTGCAACACCAAACGCAATCCAAACTCCCATCTTCGAACGGGTCGCAAACCATAGGCGCAAACCCAGATTCTACCCCCTCTAAAGCTTGTGTCAAATACAGGATATGCGGAGATTTGTCAACTAAAACAATGGGTGGAAAGAGCGGAATCTGCTTCGAGTATTACTTTAAGTACGATGCATAATGCGCGTGGTTTCAACGTGCCTTTGGATGCAGCGAAGGGCCATTCGTCGGCACACCCCCGCGTGGGTGCCCTGATTCAATTATGTGATCGGTCTTCAGCAAACAATAACATTGGCTTGCCCTCACACGCGACCCATGAATGCCGTCCACGACCATGGGCAACCACATGGGGTTGCCCCTACGAATGTTCTGGATCCCTTGCCCACTTCACTGGGTTGTCAATGATGTACTGCCGCGCTCGGTTCAGTTCATCCTCATTGCGAATCACATGCTCGTAGTAGTTGCGCTGCCACAACCGTCCGCTAAAACGAGGCCATGCTTGCTCACTGACGCCTCGGATGTATGCATTCGTGGTCATCGTCTTGAACCAGTCAATCGCATCGCCAACTGTAGGGGCACCCCCGCGTGGGTGCCCTGATTCAGTTGTGTGATCGGGCTTCGGCTGGCAACCGCATGGGGTTGCCCCTACAATCGTGAGGACACCGTGAAAATGGTTGGGCATGACTACGAATTCGTCTGGTTCAATCGTTAGAAACTTGGTGGGCAACTTTAACCACCAGTCTTCTATCATTCGTCCGGCAGCCCACAACTTGATGCCGGATTCGCATGGTTCCCCGAAGAGGCAGAGCTTACCTTGAGCACAGATGGTGATGAAGTAGGCGCCTTCTTGAGAGTAGTCGTAATCCCGAAGTCGAAGAGATCGACGATGGTGTTGCTGTAGGTTGTCCGGCATCTGCCCTCCGTTGAGACACTTCTGCATGTGGTCTGTAAGCAAAAGGCAACCACATGCGGTTGCCCCTACAAAATCGAAAACTTCTTCACTCTATTCGCATGCCTTCCCCCTTCAAACTTCGTCTCCAGCCACACCTTGACGATCTTCTCTGCCAACTCCGGTGTCATCCATTTGGAGCCGAGCGTCAGAACATTGGCGTCATTGTGCTGGCGCGAGAGTTGAGCCATCTCTTCAGTGAGAGCATACGCGCCGCGGATTTCGGGAAGTTTGTTGACCACCATGTTCATGCCGTTGCCGGTCCAGCAGACGGTGATACCGCGGTCAGATTCATGATTCGCCACCGAAACAGCGACACGCATGCCATAGTCGGGATAGTCGGTCGACTCTTCGGAGTCGGTGCCGAAATCGACGACCTCGTATCCGAGCTTGGTGAGAAAAACTTTGATGTCTTCTTTGAGAGCGTAACCCTTGTGGTCAGCGCCGAGAGCGATTTTCATTTGATTCCCCTATCTACGCTAAGCCCACCGCAAGCGGTGGGGCACCCAACTGGCAAGCCCCTTACCCTCTCCCCTGGCCCCTCTCCCTTGAAGGGAGAGGGGTTGGGGTGAGGGTGCATAATCTTGGCTCCCTACTGATCACACGAACGTCAGCCAGCCGTGCTTGTCATTACCGTTCTCGATCACGTCGAAGAACGCTTGCTGCAACTTACGCGTGATCGGTCCGGCAACACCTTCGCCGATTGTGATACGATCAATCGAACGAATTGGCGTGATTTCCGCTGCCGAACCGGTAAGGAATACTTCGTCCGCGATATAGAGCATCTCGCGAGGAATGTTGCGTTCCCACACATCAATTCCCATTTCGCGTGCCAGCGTAATCACCGTCTTGCGTGTAATGCCGGGGAGAATCGAAGCATTGTAGGGTGGCGTCAGCAAACAGCCTTCGAAATAAACGAAGATATTCTCGCCCGAACCCTCGGACACCATGCCGTTGTGATCAAGCGCGATACCTTCGACATAGCCGTTCTGAATCGCTTCCAGTTTGATGAGTTGGCTATTCATGTAGTTGGCGCCCGCCTTTGCCATCGCCGGGAAGGTATTCGAAGCCATCCGATTCCACGATGACACACAGACGTCAACACCCTTGTCCAGCGCATCGGCGCCGAGATATTTTCCCCACCGCCAAACCGCAATAGCGACGTCGATCGGACAACTGGACGGGTCAACACCGAGCGCATTGTAGCCGCGGTAAACCAACGGGCGGATATAGCAGCTATCCATCTTGTTGACACGGATCAGTTCCAGTTGCGCCTGGTTCAATTGCTCGGGCGTGTACGGGATTTTCATCTTATATATTTTGCACGAATCGAATAGGCGCTTGGTATGTTCGGCGAGGCGAAACACGGCGGTGCCCTTCTTTGTATTGTAGCATCTTACTCCCTCAAAGAGACTGCTTCCGTAATGGACGACATGCGAGAGCACGTGAATTTTCGCGTCATCCCAGTTGACAAACTGACCGTTCATCCAAACCTTGTCAACTTTTTCGAAAGCCATATATCCTCCTACTTCAGATTAAGCATCTACTTTAATGGATTTGAGTATAGCACGGGCGATGACCATTCGTTGTATTTCGGACGTGCCTTCGCCGATTTCAGTCAATTTCATATCGCGATACATTCTCTCGACCGGATACCGTGGTGAGTAGCCGTCGCCACCTAACACTCCTATTGCTTCGGAAGTGACAAAGTTGCATACCTCGGCAGCGTAGAGCTTCGCCATTGCCGATTGCTGAGAGTAATTCTGTTTCTTGTCCTTCATCACGCTGGCGCCGTAAATCAATCCGCGAGCCGCCTCGATGCGAGTGGCCATATCTGCCAGCTTCCATTGGATTGCCTGATACTCGCCAATGGGTTTGCCGAACTGCTTGTGCGTGGCGGCATATTTCGCAGCGACCTCAAAGGCGCCGACAGACAGACCGAGCGCCATAGCGCCGATAGAGATGCGTCCGCCATCCAGCGTAATCATGAACTGCTTGAATCCCTCCCCCTCCGCACCCATGCGATTCTCAACCGGCACGTGGACATCGTCGAAGTGCATGAAGGCCGTGTCGGAACCGCGGCAACCCATCTTGTTCTCTTTCTTGCCAATCGAAAAGCCGGGCATTCCCTTCTCAAGAATGAACGACGAGATGCCTTTGACTCCGCCACTCTTGTCGGTGCGTGCGGTGACGATGGCGTACTTGCAGAGATTCGAGGAAGTGATCCAACTCTTAGTGCCGTTGAGGACGTAGTGATCTCCGTTACGGACGGCGACCGATTGCGTGCCGCCGGCATCGGAACCGGCCTGCGGTTCGGTCAGTCCGAATGCGACCAAGACCGCTTGCGACGAATCAGTCTTGAGATAGCGGTCACGCTGTTCCGGCGTGCCGAAACTGTAGATCGGCCCGACACCAAGCGAGTTGTGTGCGGCGACCGTCAATCCCGTGGAACCACAGACGCGACACAATTCTTCGACGATGATGGAATACTGGACGGTGTTATAGTTTATGCCGCCGTACTCTTCGGGTAGCTGGATTTTCCACCAGCCCTTTTTCTGCAGCTTCTCCAGATTTTCCTTTGGGAATATCTGCTCTTCGTCGGCTTTAGCAGCCAAAGGTGCAATTTCCGACTCGCAGAAGGCCCTGACCTCTGCGCGGAACCCGGTGTATTCAGAATCTGCGAACATCAGCGTTGCGTCTCTTGCATGAGCGCACGCGCGATCACCATCTTCTGCGCTTCAGTGGTTCCTTCATAAATCTCGGTGATACGGGCGTCGCGGAAATAACGCTCGACGGCGTACTCCTTGACATAGCCGTATCCGCCATGTATCTGCACAGCTTCGTTGGCGACATAATTCGCCGTCTGCGATGAAAACAGCTTCGCCATGGAAATCTCTTTTACGTGCGGTTCACCGGAATCATACAGTACTGCCGCCCGATAGGTTAGTAACCGTGAGGCGTCGATACGGGTTGCCATCTCGGCGAGCTTGAACTGCGTCGCTTGAAACTCGATAATTGGCTGTCCAAACTGCTTGCGTTCGCGAGCGTAGGAGACGGCTTCGGCAAATGCCGCTTCGGCAATTCCGAGCGCCTGTGCGGCGACACCGACACGCCCGGCTTCAAGCAGCGAGAAAGCAACCTTCAACCCGTGATTTTCTTCACCGAGCAATTGCGACACCGGAACATTACAGTCAACAAATGAGACTTCACGCGTATCGGAAGCTTTTAGACCCATTTTTTTCTCCGGCTGGCCCAAGTTCATCCCCTTGGCATCTTTTTCAACGATGATGCAAGAGATACCCTTGCGTCCCTTCGCTGGATCAGTAATGGCAAACACCAGGAAGATCGTGGCGTAACCTGCGGAAGTCACCCAGCTCTTGGTGCCATTGAAGACAAAATCGTTGCCTGATCTAATGGCGCGACATTGCAGCGAACCCGCGTCTGTACCGGCGCCCGGTTCCGACAGGCAGTAGGAACTGATATACTCGCCTGCTGCCAACTTGGGCAGATACTTGCTCTTCTGCTCATCGGAGCCGTAGCGGCTGATCGCTTTGATAACGAGTGAATTCTGCACCGAGATGGCAATCGCCAACGCCGCGCACATCTTGGAAATCTCTTCGATCACGAGCGCATAACTGAGATAATCGATCGCAAGGCCACCATACTCCTCCGGCGCCAGCAAGCCGAAATAGCCGAGCTCGGCAGTCTCTTTCAGCAACTCCGCCGGTAAATGCGATTTGGCGTCGAGCTCTTCCGCGATTGGTTTGAGTCGCTTTTCAGCAAACTCGCGAGCCGTATCGCGCATCAGAATCTGGTCTTCAGATAAATTGAAATCCATTGTTGGTTCGCCTATGTCAAATGCTCAATTTTCGAGTCATAAGCCGAGGGGCGAGCCGCGCCCTCATCGGCCAGTCAATTAACGAATGTTTGCTATCGAAGTCAAGCAACAAGGGGCACACGCGTGTGTGCCCCTTATGACCAAATTCAACAGCGGCCTACTCTATTCGTAGTCGTAGAAACCCTTCTTGGTTTTGCGACCGAGCCACCCCGACTGCACCATTTTGCGCAATAAGGGACAAGGGCGATACTTCGAATCAGAATAGCCGTTGTAGAGCGTCTCCATGATCGCCAGACAGACATCCAAACCTATGAAATCGGCCAGAGTCAGCGGACCCATCGGATGGTTGGCGCCTAACTTCATCACGGTGTCGATCTCGTCCCGGGAAGAAACGCCTTCCATCAGTGTAAAGATCGCTTCGTTGATCATCGGCATGAGAATTCGGTTGGCGACAAAACCGGGATAATCGTTGACTTCAACCGGCGTCTTATCCAGCGTCAGGCAAAGGTTCTTGATCGTATGGCAAGTTTCGTCGCTGGTCGCCATGCCCCGAATGACCTCGACCAGTTTCATTAGTGGTACCGGGTTCATAAAGTGCATGCCGATGAACTTGTCTTTTCTGCTGGTGGCCGCGGCAATCTGCGTGATCGGCAAAGAAGACGTGTTGGAAGCGAAAATCACTTCCGGTGGGCAGACTTTATCAACGTCGCTCCAGAAACGGTTCTTGACCTGCAAGTCCTCGAAAATCGCCTCGATAACCAGATTTGAGCTACTCAATGTGCGCGTGTCGATCGTGGCTTTGATCCGACTAATTGTAGCGTTCTGTACTTCCTCTGTAATCAGACCCTTCTTGACCTGCCGAGCGAGATTCCCTCTGATTGTCTCTATACCACGCTTAACCAGGTCTTCAGTCGTATCAAGCAGCGTGACATTGAATCCCTTGGCCGCAAAAACGTGCGCGATACCGTTGCCCATTGTGCCGGCTCCGGCTACTGCAACATTCTTTATCTCCATTATGACTATCTCCCGGTTAGTCGGTATTACATCATTTCAATCGCCAATGCCACGGCGTGACCACCGCCAAGGCAGAGCGTCGCCAGGCCGGTTTTCTTGCCGCGATCTTTCAAAGCGTAGATCAGAGTCGTAAGAATACGCGCACCGGAAGCGCCGATCGGATGCCCCAGCGCTACCGAGCCGCCGTTCACATTGACGCGATTCCAATCCCAACCGAGTCCCTTGCCGTCGGCCAGCGCCTGCACGCTGAATGCTTCGTTGGCTTCGATCAAGTCGAAGTGTCCAATGCCGACACCCATCTTCTTCATAAGTTTCTGCACCGCGAAAATCGGCGCGAAGAAAAGCTCTTCCGGCGGTGTTCCGGCTGTCGTGTAGGCGATGACACGCGCCATTGGTTTCAGACCGTTGGCTTCGGCATAGGCAAGCGAACTGACCACCAAAGCAGAGGCGCCATCGTTGATGCCGGGTGCGTTACCAGCGGTAACCGTGCCTTCTTTTTCGAATGCCGGTTTGAGTCTGGCGAGTAGCTCGACAGAGATATCCTTGCGGGGTGATTCGTCGATGTTGTAAACGGTCGGGTCCCCCTTTCGTTGCGGAATCAGAACGTCGAAGATCTCCTGCTTGAACTTACCCTGCTCCATTGCTGCGACGGCTTTTCTATGGGAATTGTAGGCGTACTCGTCTTGCTCCTCGCGAGTGACACCGGCTTTCTTTCCCGTATACTCGGCAGCGCTCCCCATGTGCCAATTCTTGAAAGCGCACCAGAGACCATCCTTGATCATCATGTCTTCCACGACCTGATTGCCCAGACGCATACCGGCGCGGGCGGTCGGAAGAATGTACGGGACATTGGTCATGGACTCCATACCACCGGCAACAAAGAGATCGCCGTCACCGGCTTTGATTGCCTGTGCAGACAGCATAACAGCCTTCAAACCGGAACCACAGACTTTGTTGATTGTCATCACGGCGACTTCCGGCGGCAGACCACCATTCAGAGCCGCCTGACGCCCAGGGCATTGACCGGCGCCACCTTGAATAACTTGTCCCATGATGCATTCGTTGACATCCCGGGGATCGATACCGGCGCGCTTGACCGCTTCTTTAATCGCCAATGCGCCCAACTGCGTGCCGGAGAAACCGGCCAGCGCTCCCTGAAACTTGCCATGCGCAGTGCGGCAAGCAGAGAGAATGACTGCTTCGGATTGGTTACTCATGATCTACACAACTCCTTGCCTAAAAATGAGAAAGATCTTTCTGAACTGATTCGATTGTTGGTCACGGAGAAAAACATGAAATCTGTTAGCAACAGTTAGAGTTCTCCCCACCTCAATAGGCAGGTGAATTAATTCACAATCACAACCTAAGCAAACTCCTGCAGCGTGGCAACTGAAATATGGGAATACTAAACTGACTGTCAGGTAAGCTGGCGCAACTCTATCAGTATTTTGTCGCTGTCGACCAGTTCTCCGGCGGTGCAGTTGACTTTGACGATCTCGGCTTTGAACGGGGCGACCAGCGGGTTTTCCATTTTCATCGCTTCGACAATCAACAGTTTCTGCTTGGGCTCCACCGTCTGCCCCGGCTCGACAAGCACTTTCACGACCTTGCCCGGCATGGGGGCAACAACCTTAGATTTGTCGCCGTGTTCCCCTTGATCGGCACCGAAATGGTCGCCGTCTTTTAATGATGGCAGATCAAATGTCGTTGTAATACAATCCGTTAACACAATTACCTTACTTGACGCTTTAACGGCAACCACCTTGTACTGCTTGCCATCGCTTCGCAGTAGAAATTCCCCATTACCGAGGTCAACAAGGTCAAAAACGTGAGTGCCCGTTGGCAAACTCAGGGTCAGTCTGTCGCCAATGCGTTCGGCTTTGACCGCCAGTACCTGACCGTTTAGCACAAACTGGTAGTCCACTACAGTTCCCACTTTCCGAGCGTTTCCCACAATGACGATGGCGCACCGGCCGTCACCTCGGCCCCGGTAGTCTGTCTGGCCGACATCGCCAGGACTGCCCCGGCCAGCGCCAACGGCAGATTTTCGCCGATTTCCGGTTCGCTCCATTCGGGCAAGTGTTGGTCAATAAACCCCGTGAAAAGATTCCCACTGCGATACTCGGGATGTGACAGGCAATCGATCAGAAAACGGACGTTGCTTTTGATACCAAGGATGCTGTAATCCTTGAGCGCCAAAATCATGCGCTCGGTCGATTCCTCGCGATCTCTGCCATAAGCAATAACCTTGGAGAGAATCGGGTCATAGTAAATCGGCACATCGCAGCCGCTGTAAATGCCGGAGTCTATTCTAAGGTTGGCGGCGCTCGGTTCATTGAGATAGTGAATCTTCCCCGCCGATGGCAGAAAACCGATGGCCGGATCTTCAGCATAGATACGACACTCGGTCGCATGACCGCGCGGATGTATATCATCTTGAGTAAACGACAGTTTTTCGCCGGACGCGATGCGAATCTGCTCTTTCACCAGATCAATACCGGTGGTCATCTCGGTGACCGGATGTTCCACCTGAATGCGCGTATTGACTTCGAGGAAGTAGTAGTGCCCCTCAAAGAATAAGAACTCGACCGTTCCCGCCGAAGTATAGTGCGCCGCTTTGGCTGCCGCGACTGCCGCCTGTCCCATCTGCTGTCGCAGTTCCGGCGTCAACGCTGTCGATGGCGTTTCCTCTATAATCTTCTGGTGTCTCCGCTGGATCGAACACTCGCGCTCGTAAAGATGCACGGTATTGCCAAAGTCATCCGCGATGACTTGGAACTCGATGTGTCGCGGTCGCTCAAGATATTTTTCGAGATACACTGTCGGATCACTAAACGCAGATTGAGCCTCACGGCGCGCTGCTTCGACCGATTCAAGAAGCTGATCTTCAGCAGGCACGATGCGCATCCCTTTACCACCACCACCTGACGCAGCTTTGACAAGTACGGGATATCCGATCGCGCGTGCGAGTTCGATGAAATCTTCAAGGTCACCCGATTTGACCTCGCCGCCAGGAACAATCGGCACCTTTGCTTCAAGCATCATCTCTCGCGCACCCAGCTTGTTGCCGAGCGAACGGATCGCTTCTGCGCTCGGTCCGATGAAGATCAATCCCGCATCCACCACCGCCTGTGCGAAGTCGGCGTTTTCTGCCAAGAAGCCGTAACCGGGATGCACAGCATCGCAGCCGGTCTGTTTGGCAGCGTCAATCAGCTTGTCGATGCGCAGATAGCTTTCGGTCGCAGGTGGCGGACCGATCAATATAGCTTCATCGGCGCGCAAGACATGCAAGGCGGCAAGGTCTGCTTCAGAGTAGACCGCCACTGTCGGGATATTCATCTCCCGGGCAGCGCGCATTATTCTCAGGGCAATTTCACCGCGGTTGGCTATGAGGATTTTCTTCAGCATACGGTTGGTTCGTCAATCTATCGTTGTCGGGTTTCTCGCCCAAATCTCACCACTCACCGCCACTCGGAATCCGGCCTACTGATACCCATCATTTCTTCTTGAGCAACTCATCGCGATTGGACTTTGAGAGCTGCGTGTCTATAAACTTTTCAATTTCGTCCGGATCCGGATTCTGGCGTTTCGGATCGACCAATATTTCGAATGTGCTCCAGTCGTTTGGGTCTTTGAAATACAGGAATCCAATACCGAACCTCTCGCATTCCGCCACCAAGCGATCAATTGACTCATTGATCGACTCATCGTCAGTGATTCCATTGGGCAGATATATTGAGAGATAGCTCTTGTGAGCAAAACGTGAGTGCGAAGCGGTCTCAAAAACGCCAGAAACGTCCACGCAGTTCGCGTGCTTGATTTCGAATGTTATGACATCAAGGATTTTACCTGGGATATAGACGAAGGCCCTAACTGACACAATCGTGATGTCCGGTCTAGTCCACTTCCCTCCGGTCTTTTTCTTTCCTTGATTTGCTGTCAAATCAATGACGCAATCATTCTCGTTCAACCCTTCATCCTTCATCCAGTACTGTTTTATACTGTCAAAGAATGGTTGATAAAGGTCTTTCTCTTTTTTGTATTTGGCCTTGACGGTCGAGGAAGCTGAAGGAGTTCTTCCGGCTAGAAGTAACCTGACCGACCCGCCGAGACCCCTACCCTTCGCCAACAGTCCCTCTGAAATCATTCTGTTACGAACTAACCAGTATTGTTCACTGGAGACGCCACTCTTGCCAAGCTTGCCCATCAGATTCTTGTTGCCCAGAGTGCTTCCGTCTTTGGGCAGGCTGTCCATCATGAGTTTGCGTACTCTTCTTTCTTCTTCTCTCGACAACTCGTTCTTGTCATCACCACCCGACGAAGCCACTGAGGGTATGGTCTCGAGCACTTTGCCAATTCCATTCAAGTTCAGTCGGATGCTCCCCCCTCGTCCTCTACCAGGTATGACTGTCCCGTTTTTGACGAGGTCTTCTTTCGCTGACCAGAACTCCTCATCCGAATAACCGTTCTTCTTGAGGATTTTCAGAACCGCCCTGTTCCCCAATGCAGTTCCGTTGACTGGCAGACAGTCAAGAATCGCCTTGATTGCGATCTTGTCCTCGGTCCCACTCATAATACCCTCCGATCGCTCCCTTTTATTCAAGAGCCCATTTAGGTGTGCGTTTATTCAAGAAGGCATCCATCCCTTCCTGACCTTCAGGCGACTGCCTCAATTCGGCGATCACCCGCGCTGTGTATTCTTTGAAATCATCTACCGTCAAAGCCGGTACGGTCTGTAACAATTCCTTGCAAACCCGGATCGCTTCCGGACCCGATGACAACAAGGACTCGACCAAGCCATTGACTGTCGCATCCAGCATTTCATCCGGCACAGCTCTATTCACCAGTCCCGCTTCTAACGCGCGGTCGGAAGTCAATCGCTCGCCGGTGAGAAAGAATTCGCGTGCTTTGCCCTCGCCAACGCGCTTGATGACATAAGGCGAAATACATGCCGGCACGACACCTATCTTCACTTCGCTGAACGAAAAGACTGCGCTCTGCGCTGCAACCGCGATATCGGTCACGGCCACGAATCCTGTGCCGCCGCCGATAGCTGCGCCATTGATGCGACCGATCACCGGTTTGGGAAATGAGTAGATATCCCAGAACAGATCAGCCAACCGTCGCGCTTCGTCGAGATTGTCTTCGAAAGCGGAGTCTTTGACACGTCGCATCCAGTTGAGATCGGCCCCCGCGCAGAATGATTTGCCGTCGCCGCTGAGTATGACAACGCGTACGTCAGGATCGGTCTTGAGTCGCTTAAAGGCGAAAGTCATTTCATCAATAACTTGATCGTTGAAAGCGTTGTGGACTTCCGGTCGGCAAAACGTCACCCTGCCGATCTTACCGGCGGTCTCAACCCGTACTGTTCGCGAACCATTCATAGTTACATCCTGAAGATGCCGAAATTGGCATCGGGTATTTCGCGGTTAAGAGAAACTGAGATCGCCAGACCCAACAAATCGCGCGTCTTGAGCGGATCAATAATCCCGTCATCCCAGAGACGCGCGGTTGAATAGTATGGCGATGATTCCTGTTCATATTTGTCGACTGTCGGCTTCTTGAACTCCGCTTCCATCTCCGGTGTCAACGCAACGCCCTTTTTCTTGAGCTGTGCTTTCTTGACACTCCAAAGTACGTCCGCCGCCTGCTCACCCCCCATGACGCAAATTTTGCCGGCAGGCCACATCCAAAGGAAATTCGGATCGTATCCGCGCCCGCACATAGCATAGTTGCCCGCGCCATACGATCCACCGACTATCACCGTGAACTTCGGTACCTGCGCGTTGGCGACGGCATGCACCAGTTTCGCGCCATCGCGCGCGATGCCGCCATGTTCGTACTTCTTGCCGACGATGAAGCCGGTGATATTCTGCAGGAAGATCAAAGGTATCTTACGCAATGCGCAGAGTTCAATAAAGTGCGCACCCTTCAAAGATGACTCGCTGAACAGCACACCGTTGTTGCCAATGATGCCGACCATGTAGCCATGAATCCGTGCAAAACCGCAGATCAACGTGGGAGCATAGAGTGTTTTGAATTCTTGAAAACGGCTGCCGTCGACAACGCGCGCAATCAATTCGCGAATATCATACGGTGTGCGCAATTCGGTTGGGACGACCCCATAAAGCTCTTGGGGATCGTAGTACGGCTCTTCCGTAGCCGCGCGATCGAGTGGATATTTGGCTGTCCGATTGAGTGCTTCGATGATGTTCCGGCACGTTGCCAGCGCATGTTCGTCGTTGAGCGCATAGTGATCTGCGGTACCCGATATGCGACAATGCACATCAGCCCCGCCGAGGTCCTCATCGGTGACTTCCTCGCCGGTTGCCGCTTTCACTAGCGGTGGTCCGCCGATAAAAATCGTTCCCTGCTTGCGGACAATAATAGCTTCGTCTGACATCGCCGGAACATAAGCACCACCCGCGGTACAACTACCGAGTACAACGGCAATCTGCGGAATGCGCAATCCCGAAAGTGTTGCCTGATTGTAGAAAATCTTGCCGAAGTGATCACGATCAGGAAACGTCCCTGACTGCTCCGGCAAAAAGATTCCCCCCGAATCAACCAGATAGACGCACGGCAAATTGTTCTTGCGGGCTATCTCCTGCGCGCGGACATGCTTCTTGATCGTCATCGGGAAATAGGTGCCGCCTTTGACAGTGGCGTCATTGGCAACAACGAGCACTTCCCTGCCATGTACAACGCCGATGCCGGTTACCATGCCGGCAGCGGGAGCAGCATTGTCGTACATATCGCAGGCAGCCAGCGGCGACAATTCGATGAACGGACTATTGTCATCGAACAATCGGTCGAGTCGCTCGCGAACAGTCAGTTTGCCGCGCGCTTTGTGACGCGCGACCGCTTCGGGCGGTCCACCCTGTCGTGCCTTCTCCATGCGGCTGCGGAGTTGTTCCACAATCCGCTTGTTCTCATCATAGTTCGCCTGATACTCGGGCGATTTTGTGTCAACCTTGGTTTCGATCCGATACATCGGTGTCACTCACTCTCGTCAGTGTACCTGTCACATTACACAAGATGTCAAAACCGAAGCGGTTTTGACCTACAAACCTAATCAGTTGTCGGGTTTCTTGCGCCCTTCCCCGCATCCCATCACCGCTCGGAACCCGACCTACGAACCTCCCAACCCTACCCACTGGATTCCCGCCTGCGCGGGAATGACAATCGCTACGGTTAAATCAACGGAACGAATTTGTAGCCGTAGCCAATCACACCCGCATGGCCGTCGGTCTGCACGCGGCGGAACTCGATCTGCAAATCCATGCCGGTCTTGATGTCGGCGGCGGCAATGTCAACGACCTGCGCCGTTATTTTGACACCCTCCAGGAATTCGCAGATGCCGAGCGCGAAAGGCGACTCGTCTTTGAACTGACTGGCAGGTGTATGGATGACCGTGTAGCTAATCAGCTTGCCGATCGCCGAGACGTTGATCGTGTCGAATTCTCTATGGCCGCACTCGCGACAAATCAAACGATGGGGGAAAAACACTGCGCCGCATTTCTTGCACTTGGCCGCTTCAAGACGATAGCGATGCGGCATCTCACGCGCGACTCTCGCTGGAAACATTATGCCACCTCCATGATATGCACAACCGAACTGCCACCGGAACCACCCATGTTTTGCGTCATGCCAATCTTAGCGTTTTTGACCTGACGCTTACCAGCCTCGCCGCGAAGCTGATGCACGATTTCAATCGCCTGTGCAACACCTGTCGCTCCGACAGGATGACCTTTGGATTTCAGACCACCCGAGGCGTTGATCGGGAACTTGCCCTCGACACGGGTTTCACCATTGACACAGGCGAGCGCACCCTTGCCTGCCGGAAACATACCGAGCGCTTCGCTGACTATAATCTCAGCGATCGTGAAGCAGTCATGTACTTCCGTTACATTGATGTCGCCTATTTTCTTCCCTGCCATCTTGAGTGCCTGCTCTGCCGAGATTCTAACGGCATCAAGACTGGTCAGATCGCGGCGATCATGCAGCGCTATTGAATCGGTAGCCATGCCGCAGCCGATGATCTTGATCGGCGGTTTGTCGGAGAATTCCTTGGCGCGACTCAATGGACAGAGAATCAACGCTGCTGCGCCATCGGTGATCGGTGAGCAGTCGAGAATCCGCAGCGGATCGGCGACCATCACCGATTCGTTGACCTGTTGCACAGTTAGCTTCATTTGATATTGCGCATTGGGATTGTTCAGACCGTTGTCGTGATTTTTGACCGCGACCGCGGAAAGCTGATCTCTCGTTGCGCCATATCTTTCCATATAGGCACGCGCCATCAGCGCATACAGTCCGGGGAATGTCGCACCGTGGAAAACTTCGTATTCCTGATCGGCAGCGGTTGCCAGCGCGTAGGTTGCGCCGTCGCCGGAGACATCAGTCATCTTCTCAACGCCACCCACCAGCACAATATCACTCATGCCGGAAGCGACCTCAATAAAGCCGCAGCGAAGAGCCGCACCACCGGAGGCGCAGGCCGACTCAACGCGCGTGGCGGCCAAGTGTTTCTGTCCGAGGTAGTCCGCCATGATTGAACCGACATGTTCCTGCCCGACGAATAATCCGCCCGTCATGCAGCCGATGTACATGTGGTCAATCTTGGGAACCTTGGTATCACTAATGGCGTTCAAAGCCGCTTCGACAAAGAGGTCACGGAACGATTTTTCCCACAACTCTCCCCATTTCTGCATGCCGACGCCGACTATTGCTACATCTCTCATCGTCATACTCCTTAATCGTTCTTGATGATTTTGTGACGGAACTTGGCGTAGGTGCCATAGTCGATGTAAACCTTCTTTTCATCAAGGAGCGTGAAGGTCTGCGTCGTGATGTTCTGCACCTCTTTGATCCGCTCGGTAACGCGCCAGATAAAACCATCCGAGCCGGCGCCGGAACCATAAGACACCATGAAAATGCGGTCACCCGGTTTGGCAACATCGAGAATCGCCGTCAATCCGATCGGGGAAGCACCGGAATAGGTATTGCCCAGTCGCGGTGTTAGGCGTCCGCGTTCCATCTGCTCTTTCTTGAAGCCGAGCATCTGCCCAACCCGCATCGGGAATTTGCCGTTTGGCTGATGGAACACCGCCCACTGGAAGTCCGACGGTTTCGTGCCTGACTTCTCAAACAGCGATTTCGCAGCGCCAGTCGTGTGTTTGAAGTATGCCGGTTCACCGGTATAGCGACCGCCATGCTGCGGATAGAACTGATGTTCGCGTCGCCAGAAATCGGGAGTGTCAGTCATGAAGCTGGTCGTGTACTCGATTTCCGCAACGATGTTTTCGGCGCCCATCACAAACGCTGCTGCGCCTGCGGATGCGGAATACTCCAAAGCATCACCGGGTGCGCCTTGCGAAGTGTCGGCGGCAATCGCCATGCCATATTCGATGTCGCCCGACTTGACAAGCATCAATGTCGTATACATCGCTTCCGTGCCTGCCTTGCAAGCAAACTCGTAGTCAGCACAACGACAGAACGGCACCGCGCCAATGGCCTCGGCAACAACCGTTCCGGACGGTTTTACGGCGTACGGATGAGACTCCGAGCCGATGTACATGGAACTGATCTGACTGCCTTTGATGCCGGCACGCTTAAGAGCGCGTTTGGCGGCTTCAACGGCAAGAGTGATCGCATCACAGTCGGGGGGTGGCACTGATTTTTCCCAGAGTTCCAGACCGCGCTTGTACGAGGGCGCATCAGCGCCCCAGGTCTTGGCGATCTCCTCGACCTTGATCCGGTACCGGGGAATGTGCGCTCCGTAACCGACAATTCCAACTTTTCTGGTCATAGAAGCACCTCGATATTAGTTAATCTACAATTGTCTAACACTCTGCATCTTGTACGCGCCTTTCGGCTTAAGATTCAGATGCTAAGCATTTGCACTCCGAAAGTCAAGGTTTTTGGGCGGGGAGCAAAGTTGGGTTGCGGATGGAAATGGGTGCAATTATGACCGGCAAACTCCGGTTGCATTAGGTCCTAGCCGACACCGCTCCGCCGAAGACGGATTGGTAGGATAGGCATTCTTGCCTGTCCAGTTCGTGTCGAAGACGGATTGGTAGGAATGCCTAACCTACCGAAGGAACCCGCGGCAGGCGAGGAGAGGTTGTCCCATAAGTTACGCCTTGGGCATACAAGCCAAGGATAGCGTGCAATGTGTAGGGGTCGCCCTTGCGGCGACCCGCATGAACATTGGACCAAACGACGAACCCGAAGGCGCACGCTGTACGCCGCTACCAGAAATGCTTCTCTTGTCGGCAAAAACCACGCTTATGGGACAACCTCAGGACGACTGCCGCGCACAGAAATGTCAAAGCACAGGCGGGTCTGACCTACCAAGCTCTCACTTATTAGTAGTACGCTTTGGTTGCTTATCCTGGTTCTCTTTTTCTTTTTGTCCCTGCTTGGTTTGCTTCTGTTTCTGACCCTTGTCCTTATCCTTTTTTCCGCCTTTGTCGCCCATGGTGTGTCTCCTTTCCGAGTGTCTTCACTGTGGTTAGGCCTAACATGTTATTATACAATGCTTCCTATGGTAGCGAAGCTCAACAAATTAGGAAAAGAATAAAAAGGAGGGTGGCGGAAGCATGGGTGCGCGGGGGGACGGAAGGTGGCGATGAGGGATACCATGCGGGACTGTGGAGCTGGCAGGAGAAGGGGTCTACTCCTTCTTCTTCTGTTTGGAGAACCGCAACTGGAGTCCTGTAAGCGCTTTTTCTACTTTCACAATCCAACCAATTCCGAGTCCAAGAAGCGTGACTATTACAGCAAGGGCTTCGAGAATCAGCCACCATATTCTGTCGTAAATATTGGTAATGCGTGAGTATATGTCATCAACACGCTTTGAAAGGTCACTTGTCGCAAAGAAAGTGCTTTGAGCCTGAAGTCTGGCGACTTCGACTGAAAGAGAGTCAAGCGATTTCCTAAGTGCCATGTTTTCCCTTGTGACCTCTTGGAGGACGGCGGCATCACTCTTCGGGATCGGTACGCCCGAGTTAGGCACTCGGGCGGGAGAGGCCGTGAGTGGGTTCGACACGAAAGTCAATAGGACTCCGAACTTGACCAAACCATGAACGCGCATTGAAAATCTGTCCCACGTGGTTCGAAAAACGTTTCGGACATAGCGAATGGTCAAGTACCCTAATTCGGTATTCCTCTGACTCGAAGCGCAAGAACACCATTGCGCAATATGGGCGTCATAATGCGAAAGAGAGATCTTCACAAGAGCCTCACTAGTCACAGCCCACCATTGCTTCCCTGCCTGTGTAAGAGAAGGAGAACTGGGCGCGTTTTCACTTGTCACTCACGCCACCAACCTGATAGTCGATAGGAGTGTCGGCGGGAAGCCAAGTGATCGCGTAGGTCAAACCCAAGACAGGGTAGGGCACGATAAGTGTATATTCCGGCGAACCGTCGCGAGTGAGCGCTGCACGGAGTGGGTGAATGTCAGCCAGCGCCCAAAACTCTGTCGACGAGCGGACTTCCGCTTGACCGTACCATACGTCAAAATCAACAAAGCGCGGGCGATAATCTCTCGGAAATATGACGCGTAATGTAAGAGTATCGCTTGGATAGCCCACATACATACCAGCCGATTCGACAGAAAGGTGTCTCGCCAACAATTCACTATAAGTCATTGCAAATGCACCTCGACTACGCCACACAATAGGTTTAATCAGACTGGCCGTTGAGCCCCGCTTGATAGGCGGAGAGAACCTCAGGCTCTGAACAATTGAGGTCAGGGACCTTCCCTGCACGGTAGCGATCAACAGGGAGCCATTGCTACACTCTGTTACGGTGTCGAGAAAATCGACCGCCGATGAACCGGTAGGCAACACATACTTCTGTTCGATCAATGTGACGTCTCTGTTGATCGCCCTGAACCTCATCGTTGCGCTGGATTCAGCGTCGCCATCTGCGTTCATTATTCTTAATGTCCTGTTAAACCCGTCCCTAGTTACTCCGTACCAACGCGCCGAATAGTCGTAAAAGGCCTCTCTGCTCACGTAGGTTGTCCTTCCAATATAGAAGACAACTATAAGGCCTGCGAGAGACACACCCAGGAGGGCTGCCGCTACAGCAAAACGCCACCCAGTCAACCTATGAATGAATAGACTCAGAGTTACTATAATACCGAGGAAGCCCGCAACCTCAACTACTAGAAATGCATCTACTATCGGAACACCCCGTCTCAAGAATCAATGCCAGGGACAATCTACAAATAAACGTGAATGCTAGCAATAAAAATCTATTTCTTCCTCAGCTTCGTACGTCAAAACCCTGCTCTTTCGAGCAGGGTTTGTCTATTCAAAATCGGGGCGAGCAGATTTGAACTGCTGACCACTCGCACCCCAAGCGAGTGCGCTACCGGGCTGCGCCACGCCCCGAATATAGATGTCAAAACCACAAGGGTTTTGACCTACAATCTTAGTTGTCGGGTTTCTCGCTGTCCACCTCCACCCTTTACATCACCGCTCGGAACCCGACCTACAAACATCCCGACCCGTCCCACTGGATTCCCGCCTGCGCGGGAATGACAGCATCAAGTGTCAAAACCGAAGCGGTTTTGACCTGCAAATACACCTGAGAAAGATCAGCGAACGCCGTCGTCCTTGCCATTGGAGAGGAGGCGTTCTAATTCCATCAACTCACGTTTCACCTGACTAAGTAGCTCTACCATTTTGTCGTCACGACGGACTTCGCCAACCGTGTCGGACAGTTTTTGGCGGGCTCCCTCAATCGTATAACCCTGTTCATATAACAGATTTTTGATCCGGCTGACAAGCGCTATTTCGCGTTTTTGATAAGTGCGGTTGCCGCCGCGATTCTTTTTCGGGCGTAAAAGGGGGAATTCCTTCTCCCAGAACCGCAGCACGTACGGCTTGACATCGGTCATCTCTGCTACTTCAGAGATCGAGTAGTACAGCTTTTCTTCGTCGTGTTTCAAAATCCACCCACTCTCAATTGACTCTAAGCGTACACCTCTCGTTTTAGCTCACGGGTCATCAGTTCGGACAGCGCCTCCAGCGGCGGTTTGTCCTCGAACAAGACCTTGTGCACCTGCTGGGTAATCGGCATCTCCACCTTGTGGACTTCCGCCACGCGAACAGCCGCACGCGTAGTCTCGACACCTTCCGCAACCATCGTCATTGACGCGAGAATATCGACCAGCTTCTCGCCTCGACCGATTCGTTCGCCGACGAATCGGTTACGGCTATGTTGCGAAACACAGGTGGTCACCAGATCGCCCAGACCGGATAACCCGGCAAACGTCTCGGGACGCGCCCCCATCCGCACACCCAGACGTGTGATCTCTGCCAGCCCCCTGGTCAGAAGCGCCCCCAATGTATTATCACCAAGTTTCAATCCATAAAGCATACCGGCAGCCAGCGCGATCGGATTTTTGAGCGCTCCGCCGAGTTCGACACCAATAAGATCATCGGAACTGTAGACCCGGAACATCGGGGTCGATAGCAGTCGCTGAATTTCGATCACCGCTTCGGGTGACTGCCCTGCCGCGACTACAGAGGTCGGTATCCCACGAGCAACTTCCTCAGCATGCGAGGGTCCCGAAACCGCGATCACGTTCTCGACTCCGACGCCAAGCGCATCCCGAACAACTTCAGAAACACGTTGCAGACTGCTGACCTCGATACCTTTCGCCAGAGTAACCAGAATCCCAATCGTCTTTCCGGTTTCCGTCAGTTGCTCGCAAAGTCCACGCACATGCTGCGCCGGAACGGCGACAAAGATGATGTCGCTGTGCGTGGCTGCTTGTTTCAAGTTGTCAGTTAATTCGATTGCGGGGTGAATTTTCACGCCCGGCAGACGGGATTTGTCTTCGCGGGTTACTGCAAGGTCTTTGGGTGTAGTGGCTGCATGCATCCAGAGTGTAACGGCGTTACCCTCTGTGGCCAGTAGGTTCGCGACTGCGATACCCCAGCTTCCTGCACCTAAAACCGAAACGGCTTTCATCTCACTCAGATTAGATCCAGGTCCTTTGTCTTGTACCCCCGAAAGCCGATTAGTGGGTCAGTCTTCTCTCTTCACCCTTCGTCAACCTTCGTATGTTAGCCCGGTGAGTGAATAATACCAAAAGAGAGACGCCAAAGCAAGCGGAAAGTAACAGTGGCGAGACATTTTTTTCCATTAAGTACTTTTCGATTAGCACGATCAGTGAAAGTGATACTCCAGCTATGATCGAACCGGCGGAGACAATGCGGGTTAAGGCAAAAATGATGCCGAATACGAAAAGACAAACTCCGACTTCGATAGGCAGCAGGATCAAGAACATGCCGAGCAACGTGTTGATCCCTTTGCCGCCCTGGAAGCCAGCGAAGATGGGGAAGACATGGCCGACCACAGCAGCAAACCCGGATGCCACCTGCACCCAGGGAGACTCGGGAAAGAAGTACTTGGCAACCAGCACTGGTAATGCGCCCTTTCCGATATCCAGCACTGTCGCCAACACGGCGGCGATCGGTCCGGCGACGCGATAGACATTGGTGGCGCCGGCATTTCCGGAACCGTGTTTGCGGATATCGACACCGACAAATGCGTAGCCAACAATGACGGAGAAGGGTATGGAACCCAAGAGGTAAGAGGCGATGGTGTAAAGTGTTAGTTCAAGCATAACCCTGAGTCATTAAGCGCTTCTATCTTAAACCGGAAGTGTCGGGTTGCACCAAGCAAGGCCCGACGCAACATGAATTCGAGATTGCTTCGTCGTCCCCAATTCACCAAACCCACCCACCTACACTCCTCGCAATGACACCGAACGTCCTCATTCAATGTACGCTTTCGCGGGAATAACAGCTTCCACCGATGGATTTGGACGAGTTGGATGCTACTTACTGACGATCTCTCTCATCGACGCCAATAGCTCGTCTATCTCTTCCTTGTCGATTTTCCTATCCTTCATGGCATTTTGTATGTCGCTGGCAAACGCTTGAATTTTCGGCGCCTTCAGCTTGTCCTTCAGCGCACCGGACTTTAGAGCATCCTTGAAGTCCTTAAACGCCGCTTTGATGTCATCAGTTTTGTACCCTTCAGGCAGGTCCTTCAACACTTGCAGTTCAATCGCGTCGGTTGATTTCTCGATCAGTGCATTGCCGATTTTATCGCAATATGCGTAGCTGAGAATGATGCCGACGCCCACAATGGCGACCAGAATCGCGCCGATGATCAGCAGTACCTTACATCCTGTACCCATCATGAATGGACTCCTTCTTATCAGTAAACGGATTTTTTGTCGCGTTAGTCCTTGCTCAAGCTGGAGCAAAATCTACATCCATTGAAACGAAGACACAACTGACATCTGATCCTCACGGCGTCCAATCCACAAAAAAAAGAGGCGGTCAAAAACCGCCTCATGTTCTGCATACATTCAGTCCGTCGAACCTAGTCAGGATTTTTCCTTCTCGTCGCTAGTCTCCGGCTTCTCGATAGATTCCTCGGTCGGCTCAACTACAGGTGCTTCCGGTTCTGCGGCTTTGGCAGCAGCCGGCTTGTATCGTCTGCCGGTCCTCTTGACGTCTGGCTCCGGTGCGGCTTTGCCGCCCCGCTTCAATCTGCCTGAGAGCCTTTTGAGGCGTCCTTCTTTCTTTTCGACAACCTCTTTCTCCTTGGGCTTTTCAACAAGCAGCTCGACAATGGACACCTCGGCGTTGTCGCCCTTGCGGAAACC
>CAIVAP010000235.1 GCA_903903945.1 uncultured bacterium
CACAATTGCATCCTTTACCAAGAAGATAAACATCGACCTCGGCGTGATCAAAACCGACGCGGCGACGGCCGTCGTCGACTATATCGAGAAGCCGCAGTATTCGTTCCAAGTCAGCATGGGAGTCTATGTCTTTTCGCCGACCGTCGTTCATTTCATCCCGGAAGACCGGCATTTCGATTTTCCCGACTTGGTCAAGGCCCTGATTTCGGCGCACCGGCGTGTCGAAGTATATCCGCTCGAAGGCCTCTGGCTCGATATCGGGCGCACGGAGGATTACTTCAATGCCGCGGATGTTTTCGAACGCTATCGTTCAGTTCTGCTGCCGGCACCGGCGCCATCGCTGAATGCGGATATCCCGCTCAGCGTGGATGTGTCACCATGAATTTTCGAAAACGCTGATAGACGATAAGGTGAGTAGCATGGAAACGGCGATTTTCAAGAAGTACGGGTTCCGAATAATGCGGAAGCTGGACACGTTCAAAGCCTTGGTTCCACTACCCCAACCGCAGGAAGCGGACTTTCTCAATGAGATGCAGATTGTCGATCCCGGCGCTTTGCTCGATACTTTCCCGCAGATCTTTGACGGGTGCCGTTCTGAGTCAAATCTGCGGACGCTGCGTCATGATCATCCGGAGATGTGGCAACGCCTGGAGCAACAGGCACGCGGTTCTTTGCAGCACCAATTCGATTTGCTCGGTTCCGGCTTGCTCAACCTGGGTGAAAACATCGACTGGTCACTTGATTTCAAAAGCGGGAAACGCTGGGATCTTCGCGACTATCGCCTACAGAAACTTGTCGATCTGCGTGACGACTCCGATGTCAAAGTGCCGTGGGAATTGTCGCGCTGTAATCATTTTCCACAACTGGCATTATCATTCCTGCTGACCAACGACCACTCATTTGCGATTGAATTCGAGAATCAGATCAACTCGTGGCGCGATGGCAACCCGTTTGAGCGGAGTATCAACTGGACCTGCGCCATGGAGACCGCCTTTCGCTGCATCAATTGGCTGCTTGCATACCGTATGTTCGGTGAGCAGCGGCGGTTCGCAGAAGAATTCAAGCGGACACTGGCAATTGAACTATACAAGGGGGGGCGCTTCATCCGCAGCAATCTGGAACAATCAGGTCTTGGCTTCAATAGCAATCACTATCTCGCCGATCTGGTGGGACTGCTGTACCTTGGCGAACTATTCAAGACCACATCCTATGGACAGGAATGGCGCGACTTTGCGCTGGCGGAACTCGAAAAGGAAATCCAGCACCAGATCAACGCTGACGGACTTGATTACGAATCGTCACTCCCCTACCACGGCCTTGTGACGGAGATGCTGCTTTACGCATATTTGTTATCCCGACGCAGCGAGTTTTGCTTTACCGAAATGTTTGAAACCTCGCTACAACGAATGCTGGCAAATCTGACGCTGTTCACGCAAAGTGACGGAACGATAATGCCTTTTGGTGATGGCGATGACGGAAGGTTGGTCAAGATCTACGGCCGAGAGCCGCGCGATTTCCGCGATCTGATCGGCATCGGCGGAGTGCTTTTCGGCACGCCTCGACCATCTGACATAGGAACAATTCCTGAGCGACTGCTCGTGTTCGAAGCTCAGCATGCGGAGTACCAAGAAAATAAGGTGGCCGAGTCGCAACCAACATCATTCTACTACGCCGATTCCGGCATCTGTCGACTTTGTTCGCAGGATCTGACGGTACATTTCTTCGTTAACTCGGTTGGCACGGCCGGGCTGGGCAATCATAAGCACAATGACATTTTGAGCTTTACTCTCGAGTGTCGCGGCAAGCCGATCCTGATCGATCCGGGTACTTATGTTTACAGCACGGACGAGCAAGGGCGCAATCGCTTCCGATCCACGTTGAGTCACAACACGGTAACCGTTGATACCTATGAGCAGAACCGGATGGTAGGCGGACTGCTGTTTATGCTTCGGCGAGATAGTCGCCCGGAGGTCGTCCAATGGGAGAGTAACGAACTACACGATCTCGTGGTTGCCGAGAACGACGGTTACTGCCGCTTCGACGATCCAGTGATACATCGCCGTTCCCTATTCCTGCACAAAGCGTCGCAAGTCCTGCTGGTGCGGGATGAACTCATCGCTCAAGGAAGACATCGGCTTGATTTCAATTTCCATTGTGATAGAGCAAGAATCACTCTGCTGCACCACGATCTGATCCGGTTGCAACCGGACGGTGGCGAAGCCGCCGTTTTGATGTCTTGCTGCGAATCGCGATTGGAGCTTGGCATCAGTACCAACCTGGTATCGCCGTCGTATGGCGTGACTCATGCGGGCATAGTTATAACCGGCAGCGTCAAAACCATGTTACCGTTCACGGCTCTGTTTGCGTTCATGCCAATGACACAGTTGGACGCAGCCGATGTCGGTGAGCAGATTGCAGCCGCGCGACGAGCCGCCCAATGGTGAGCAGATAACAGCGCCGAACAGCGCCAATATCTTAGCTATTGCCAATCTAAGGCCTCCAACGATAGAGCGGCCGACCATCATGCAATCACGCCAATATCCTGACAACCAACTTTACGCCTCAATTGTTGTGTAATTTCTGTCAATCTGGAGCCGTATTACATATTGTAGCTGTCGTTATCTATTAACTATTGGTAAAGGACAACGAAAAGCGGTTGTGATGAGACTTCGGATGTGTGTAATTTGCGCGTATGGTTCGATTGCGATCTCGCTGATAACAGCGACTTCACTATGTAGCCAAGCCGGAAAGACTATGAACGAGCAGGATAAGGATCCATATTATCAGCAACGCCTGCAAATGGTAGAATTGCAGTTGGCGGCGCGCGATATCACTGACCCGAAAGTGCTTGACGCGATGGCCAAAGTGCCGCGTCACCGGTTCGTGCCTACACAGTATCGCAACGAGAGCTACTACGACGGCCCCTTGTCAATCGGCTTGGGTCAAACGATTTCCCAGCCGTATATTGTGGCGCTAATGACACAACTGGCGCATATCGATTCGACTTCGAAGGTCCTTGAGATTGGCACCGGCTCCGGATATCAGGCAGCTGTGCTGGCAGCACTGGTCGATCACGTGTACACCATAGAGATAGTGGAACCACTATGTTGTCGTGCCGAATCGACCTTGACGCAACTCGGCTACAGTAAAGTCTCGGTCAAGTGCGGAGATGGTTATCGAGGTTGGCCGGAAGCAGCGCCCTTCGACGCTGTTGTCGTGACGGCAGCGCCCGACCACGTACCACAACCTCTGATTGATCAGTTGAAGGTCGGCGGGCGAATGGTGATCCCTGTTGGAACTCACAATCAGGATCTTTTGCTAATCACCAAGACCGAGAATGGAAGTATAACAAAGGCGGTCATACCTGTACGCTTTGTGCCGATGACGGGAGAAGCGGAGAAATAGTGAGGCACGTGCTTTGCGTCTCCGGTTCTGTCTGCTCGCGAGAATGTGATTCCCTACTCAACCAGTGTACCCGACAATCTGGGCGATGCTACCAGTGCAAGCCAAAGAAAAAGCCCCGCAGTAAGCGGGGCTTTTCAAGGCGCAAGTGAGATCACTACTATTTCTTCTTCGTCTTGTCGATTTTGCCGTCCAAGCGCTCTCGAATCGCGATTTGTGCCGCCGCCAAACGAGCGATCGGCACACGGAACGGTGAGCAGGAGACGTAATTGAGGCCCGCACGATGACAGAAGCCAATTGACTCCGGATCACCGCCATGCTCACCACAGATACCTGTCTTGAGGTGCGGTTTCACGGCTCTCCCCTTCTCAACCGCCATTTTCACCAACTGCCCGACGCCAACCTGATCGAGAGTGACGAACGGGTCGTGGGCAAGGATACCCTTGTCAAGGTAAAGGCGCAGAAACTTGCCGGTATCATCGCGTGAGAATCCCATTGTCATCTGGGTCAGATCATTGGTGCCAAAACTGAAGAAGTCGGCTTCCGGCGCGATTTCGTCAGCGGTCAGCGCCGCACGCGGGATTTCGATCATCGTGCCAACCAGATATGGAATCTCGACTTTGTACTTGCGTGTCATCTGCTCGGCCACACGCGTGATGATTTCCTTCTGATTAACGAG
>CAIVAP010000236.1 GCA_903903945.1 uncultured bacterium
CGCAAAGGACAAGTCTACTTCGTTCACAATCGCGTCGAGACAATTGAATCAATGCATCACTATCTCACGAAACTGCTCAAGCACATACGTATTGCCGTGGCACACGGCCAGATGCACGAGCATGAGCTCGAAGAAGTCATGCTTGGCTTCCTAAACAGGGACTACGACGTCCTGCTGACGAGCGCGATCATCGAATCGGGCATCGACATCCCCACAGTCAATACGATTGTTATCAACCGCGCCGATCGTTTCGGCCTGGCGCAGCTCTATCAGTTGCGTGGTCGCGTCGGCAGATCGCAAGAGCGCGCTTACGCCTATCTACTGGTGCCGCCGGTAAAGCAACTGACCGACACAGCGCGAAAACGCCTCAAGGCCATCGAGCAGCATACCGAATTGGGGAGTGGATTTCATCTGGCGATGAAGGATCTGGAAATTCGCGGCGCCGGCAATCTTTTGGGGCCGCAGCAGCACGGCTTTATTGAGGAGGTTGGCTTTGATCTCTATTGCAGGTTGCTTGAAGAAGCGGTTGCCGAAGTTAAGGGTGAGAAGATTGAGCGCGATTTTGAGGTGAAGCTGGAGATCGATTGCGACGCTTATATCTCCGAGGAATATATCGAGGACAGTCGCCAGCGGGTGGACATCTACCGCAAGATTTCCGAAGCCAGAACGGTTGCCGATCTGGATGCCGTGGAAGCAGAACTGGTCGATCGGTTTGGTCAATATGAGATGGAAGTCCGGAACTTGCTGGACGTCATGGCGATAAAGCTTGAGGCGCAGCGATGCCATATCGGCAGGGTCAGACTGCACAAGACGCAATTGATTCTTGCCTATGGCGGCGGTAGCCTTCCGACCAAGAAACAAATCGAGAATTTGCGCGTGGCTTCGCCCCACAAGATGGAATTCGACGCTTCTGATGGCTTTATCATAAAGATTTCTTTTCCGACAGATGGCGTGCGCCCGCTTCAGGAAGTCAAAAAGCTGTTGCCAATTCTGCGCTATTCCGTAACTTAACCTCTTTGTGGCTGGGATCATTCCCGCAACACAGGTGTAAGATTAGAACGTATGAGGAGATTGATGAAACGAACTCTGCTGTTATTACTGCTAATCCTTTCGTCGGCTCTGGCGATTGGCATCGGCTGCGGAAAGGGCACGAAGGACCCGATTGTGGCGAAGGTGGGAGGCGACGAGATCGCGGTTTCCATCGTCAACAACTTTTTTGACAAGATAGGCGCAACCTTTACTTCTGCGGAAGAAGAATTCAGGGCAAAACGGGATGCTCTCGATAGCTTGATCGACTATAAGCTGATGGTCAAGGGCGCCTATGCGGCTAACCTCGACAAGGATGCCGAAGTTGACCAACTGGTCAATTCAGAGAAATCGAATTTCATGTTTGACGAACTCTATCGCCAGGAGATTCTTCCCAAGCTGTCAGTGAGTGATAAGGAAGTTGACGAGTTTTATGATAGACTGAAAGTCGAGTATCATCTGACGCACATATTGGTCAGTACTCAGAAGGAAGCGGACAGCATTGCCGCAGAGATCAAGCAAGGCGCCGATTTTGGCAGCATCGCGCGTGCGGTATCACTCGATCAATCCTCAGCCGTTCGCGGTGGCGACCTGGGTTTCCTCAGTTGGGGCATAGCGGACATCGACTTTCGCGATGCGGCATTCAAGTTGAGTGTGGGACAGACTTCTGATCCGGTCAAAACCTCGTACGGGTGGCATATCATAAGGCTACTGGAGACCCGCGACGTACAGCAACTTGGCGACAAGGCGCAGCTCCTTCCGGGCATTCGCAATCTCCTCAAATCCCGCAAGTCCAGCGAGGTCGAAGCGGTGTTCTTGAAGCAGATAGAGGAGAAGGCCAAGGTCGAAATTAACACCGAAGCGACACAGATGTTGATGGATCGGCTCGATCAGTTCTACCCCAAGACGCTCGGCAGTGCGACGCGTCCCGACAATTTTTTCCCTCAAACTGACTTGCTCAAGCCGTTCGAGCTACAAATGGTGCTCGCCAGCTATCAGGGTGGGGAAGTGACGGTGGATGACTATCTGAAGAAGATTGCCGCCGTGGCGGAGCCTTATCGTCCGCGTTTCAACGACCCTGACAGCCTCAAGAAAGTGATCTTTAGGCTGGAGCTTCGCAACATCATGGAATACGAGGCCGCTCAGCGCAATGTGGAACAGCAGGCCGAATATCAGAGGCGCATGACGGATTTTCGGGAAGGTCTTATGGCAGATCGCTTCGTACGTACGACATTAGGCCGAAACATTGATGTTAATGAAGATGAGATTAGGGAGTACTACAACTCGCATCTGGAAGAGTTCATGACGCCCCGGGAGTTGCATCTGCAGGAAATCGAGGTTGATTCCAGTCGGCAAGCAGTGCGCATAGCAGAGCAACTAAGCGCCGGCGCCGACTTTGGCGCTCTCGCAGCCAAGTACACGGTGCGGAGCGGATTCAAGGAAAAGAAAGGTGATCTGGGTCTCGTTCAGCCCGGCCGCTTCCCAGCGCTGTATGAGGTCGCCCGCAATCTGGCTAAAGGACAAGTATCCGACACGATTCAAGATGAAGACGGGAAGTATTCCATAGTCAAGCTACTAGATACCAAGGAATCGACGGCAGTGCCCATTGAAAGCATAGTGGGGCAGGTCAAACAGAAGGTCATGACACTCAAGCAATCCAACGCCACTGCTGATTGGCTCAAAGAACAGCGATCCAAAACCGGAATCACGGTGTATGACGACGTACTCCGGCAATCGGTGGACAAAGCGAAATATGCAAAGAATTAGCCGTCACTTGCTGTTACTGGCGCTATGCGCCACTGCTTCTGCGGTTTATGCCTGGGAGCCGGTTGACCGCATTGTTGCAGTCGTCGGCGATAAAGTCATTGCTGGATCTGAGCTGGACTTCCAGTTGCAGCTCTATCAGGTGCAGACGGGTACCAAGGTCAGCGATGCCAATGACGCGCACAAGCTTAAGGAACAGATTCTGACTCAGATGATTGACGATCGGTTGATCCTGATTAAGGCAACGCAGGACACAACGATCAAAGTCGTGGATGACGAAGTGGATGAGGCGCTGAATAGCCGCATGGATGAATTGAAGAGTCGCTTTCCCAATCAAGAGCAGTTCGAGAAACAAGTCGTGTCAGAAGGCTTCACGATGCGCGAACTGAAGGCCAAGTTGCGCGACGAAGCTCGTGAGCAGATGCTCAAACAGAAGCTAATCAGCAAACTGTTGAACAAAGTGTCGGTGGGCAAAAGTGAGGTTGAGAAATTCTACGAGACTTACAAGGACAGCATTCCTCCCCATCCACAGCAAGTCAAACTAGCGCATTTGCTTTTGGAAGTCACTTCGTCCAAGTCGACGTCAGACTCGCTCATTAGCTTAGCTCGGTCTTTGGTCGAGCGGATTAACCGAGGCGATTCCTTTGAAGCGCTTGCGCAACAGTATTCAGAAGATGCCTCGGCTGCCTCGGGAGGGGAGATCGGCACTGTGCGTAAGGGAGACTTGATGCCGGAGTTCGAAAAGGCAGCGCTGACCCTTTCGCCCGGAGCTGTTTCGGACGTTGTCAAGACCAGTATTGGCTATCATATCATCAAACTGATGGCACGCAGCGAGGATCAGTATGAAGTGAAGCACATTTTGCTACTCAATAAGCCGACTGCCGCCGACAGCGCAGCCATCGTGACTCTGGCGAATCTGCTTCTGGATCGCATCAAGAAGGGGGAGGATTTCGGCGCTTTGGTAAAGGAGTACTCGACCGACAGCACTTCACGCGCCAATTTCGGAGAGTTGGGGTGGTTAGTAGTTGAGGATCTGCCCGCCGAGTACAAATCTGTTGTGAACACGCTGGCAAACGACCAAGTCAGCGATCCAATTTGGTCGACCGACGGGCTGCACCTCCTCAAGGTGCTCGATCGCAAGGAATCCCGGCCGGGTTCTCTAGTGGATGACTGGGACGGGCTAAAGGAAATGACTCGGCGTCAGAAATCGGAGTTGGTGATTGCCGGCATCGTTAACGAG
>CAIVAP010000237.1 GCA_903903945.1 uncultured bacterium
AACTCAACGAAAGAGAAGAAGCACTGCTACAGGAGATCGCCACTCATCCCTTTTCGGGAGTTGTTGAACGCTACAGAAGACTCAGAGTCAGCAGGAGAAATGGCGACACAATCAAGAAATCACTCATCGAAAAGGAACTGATCGAACCAGTAAGCATTTTGACACGAAGTGGCAGAATGGTGCTACTCGACATCACAGACATTGGTTGGCAGCACTTGTCGAGAATCGGCAAGGTCAAGCCGCCAGTGCGATTCAACGAAGGACTCGAACACAGATTCTGGAAACAAAAAGCCGCAGAACACTATGAAGCTATGGGATACAACGTCCTCATCGAAGAACCAGTAAACGGCTACACCGACATCATCATAGAGAAAGACGGCAAACGAACAGCAGTAGAAATCGAAACCGGAAAATCAGACTGGAAGAAAAACCTTGAAAAAAACGTGAAAAAAGACTTCGAATCAATAATCATCATGGCAACAACTCCAGAATGCCTAATTCAGATCCAGAACCAACTCGCCACTGAATCTGAACAATCGAAAGTCCTGCTTACCTCGGCTCAACAACTTGTGAAACTTTGAGAGATAGACCTATTTCACTGCTTCCAAGGCCAAACCCCACGAATACCCCAAGATCAACCGTTCTCAAGCTCCTGATGAGAAGAATCTTGGAACCACTCAGTCTATATCGAGAATCCCAAGATTCATCGGAAAATCGCGGGAACCCCCGATTGAGAGCACGTAATCAGCTAACCCCGTGAAGTGTTGTCCTCTCCCCAAGAGCTTCTCAAACTAGCGACAAAATGACTGTCGCGAACTCATGCGCTTGCGCACAACCCCGAACGTACATCTCGGACGGGGAACCGAGCTCCCACTCCCAAGACATAATTACCTGACTTACAATGCTGACGGCACTGTCCCTCTGTCCGTTTCCCTTATGCATTCTAACAGAAATGACTAACGCCGTGTGTCCTCGGTCAAACCTAGAAGGGTCCAGAAACCGCCAATTTCGTAATCATTGTGATGGATTCTTCTATGAAACTTGAGCCGGCTTAAGTGCAGATTTTCTTCCCCAGACAGTTTCCAAAACCTCCAAACAATGACCATCGGGGACAGAATTGAAAGGTCTGTCTCCTTTGGCTGGCACCTTGCCTTCTGATTGCTGACATTGTTGGGAGTATATAGAGAAATCCACATCATGGTTACGCAGTCAATATGCTCATTTCCCAGGGGCGCGAGCCTAGGTTCTGGTTATTCCTCTTATCAACTTGCCGGCTAGGCTGGTGTAATGATCTTGTATCTGAGCCAACAGAAGCCTAAAGCTGTTTGCCTCTTTGCGAGGCAAACAGCCTTGATAATCTATCGACTTGGAGAAATGTTTCTACCCATCGTTCCTCTGCAGTCTGATAGTCTATTGCGGACTGTAGCGAACGATGTTCGAGATTCGCACTTCGTCAATTGATCCGCCCAGCATACGGCTGTAATCGAGGAAATGAACATTGGTTCCAATATAAAGGTAATTGATGTTTGTATATTCGCAGTTGTACCCAGTTGCAAGGGAACCATCTTGAACACCGTCGAGGAAGAGGTAAAGAGTCCCTCCAGATGCTATTGGATTCTTCCTAAAGACTCCTGCCATATGATGCCAGACGCCGTTGTCGGTATTGGTGAGGAACTTTGTGCCGAATAAGTCCGCGGCGCCAGAAGCAGATCTTATTCCTACAAACACTTTGTATTGATTCGATGCCGTCTTTTTGATTCCTATCTGATATCCTCCCTTATCCGGCGTAGTAAGTGAAGACAGGAGAACATCCTCATTATTTTGGTTCGGCATGCTGGCGTTCAGGTCGTCGATCTTGAACCAGCCTTCTACTGTAAAATCTCCGGCCGGCTCTAACGACGGCGAGATAGGCACCTTAATGTAGTCGGAAGTCCCGTTGAGGTGTCTGGCATTGCCAAACTTGCCTGATCCCACAGTCGTACCGGTGCACGTGCCATTGCTGTGATTGATTGTGGCATCGACAACGGCACTGCCAGAGCTTTCATTGAAGTGCCAGAGTGCAAGGGTTTGACCGTCCAAAACAAACTCTTGAGACAAAATGCCCGTTGTAGTGGCTGAAACAAGGTTTGAAAGCAGGGACCAATTGAGCACTTCGTCGCCTGCCTTGAGCGCAAAGTAGTAGGTTGTGTTTGGCGACAGTCCAGTGACCGCGAACGTCTCGGAACTTCCAGCGGCTCTTGGCGTGGGTTCGCCAGTTGCTTGCGAAGCTGAATTCCAGTTTGATGAAGTGATTTGGGACGTGGAATAACGGATGTCATATTGGCTTGCCGTACCGGTGTTTCCGTCGTCGCCGGGTGCAATCCAAGTCAGAGTAATAGCGCTGGCCGTGGGGTTGGTCGCTGCCAGGTTCGTCACCGCGGCGGGAGGAGTTACATCGCCATCGGATGGCGTCGTGGCGCTCGGCACATTCGACAATCCCGACCAATTCGGCACTTCGTCAGCTGTTTTCAGTGCGAAGTAGTACGTGGTGTTGGGTGAGAGTCCAGTAACTGTGAATGTCTCTGAACTTCCCGCGATTCTTGGCGCGGGTTCGCCGCCTGCCTGAGTTGCGGCACTCCAATTTGCTTCCGTAATCTGAGAAGTGGAGTAGCGGACATCATATGCTGATGCCTGCCCAATGTTGCCATCGTTGCCGGGAGCTGTCCATGCCAGTATCGCTGAGTTCGATGTAAGATTAGGTGAACGCAAATCTGTTACGGCTGATGGAGGCGAGTTCTCACAGATACTGTCTCCGGCAATCTCGTACTGGACGCTCAGGAATGACCTGTTGAAGTCGAGAAATGAGTAGTCAAGGATCTTGCCGCGCATTCCGAATTTCGCTTCGACTCCTGCGTAAAGACCCCATATCCAGCAGGGCGGAGTGCTCTGGACCTTAGCCTCTAGGCTGGCCGATGGCTCAACATAAACATATGGTCCATAAACGGTGTAAAGTTTGACATCAATCCTCGGTCGGATGAATAATTTCGCTTTTGCTCCGAGACTCATTTGCGGGAGGTTCAGGCTGGAGTGGCTCCTGCTCTCGTTTTCCCATATTCCTGACCAGCTGCTCTGATCATAGCGCGCGCCCGCTTGAATCAGGGATGTATCAGTGATATCGAAGTTAATCGTTGCTGCTAAGTCTAGCGCATCAACTTCGCCTGCTTCGATCGACAGTTGTGCTACAGCGATCACAGGTACCGGGCCGACAAAAAACGTGGGAAGGATGTAGTTGTATTGGACGAGGGTCTTGGACGCTGAATGGACAATCGGAGCAGTCGAGGTAACAGCTACATCTGCATCGAACTTAAGATCACCGCTTACGACTGCATGAAACTCTTTGATCCCGTGATCCAACTTCCAGCCAAGATCGAGATCTGGATCAAAACTGATTATTCCCCTTGTTATCTTCACGGTAAGTCTGGCATTACCGACTGGCCCGTCGAAAACAACCGTGTTGTCTAGCACGAATCCGTCGCCAGTTGGTATAACACCTGGCGCCATACTCACTACTTCTCCCAGTGTAATTGGCGAGCCGTTTCTATAGGATTTAGAACTCCCAAACCCGAGAGGCACCTTTGTGGAGCATGCCCCTGTAATTATTGCCTGTGACAGAGAAGCGAAGGTAGTATTCAATAGTATCTGACTCCCTTGCACCTTGTAATCAACCACTTTGCGCAAGTACCCGCCGTCATCACTTCCAACAATTATGTCACCGCTGTGGAACACTGGAGGGGTGCCAACAAATGTCAGCCTGTAGGTACTGTCCGTAATGCCCGCAAATTGCAGACTGTCGAGATCATCAAGGGGGAACACATTTGGTGCAACCGTGACATCTGGTTTCGTCACAACCGGCCCTGTAAGATACCCTCCTGAAGGAAAAGCCACGAGCTGACTGTCGCCACTGGTGAAGCAGAAAGAGTATGTATGCACTGCTTCATCTAAAGATTGTGAATAAGTGTATGTAGCGCCGGACGATATTGTGCCGGATGTCAGAGACATCGTATGATGCATACCATCAAGTACAAGCTCAGCCATTTTTGGTTCACTGCCTGTGGCATTTTGGTAGGTCACTGAGTAGGTGAAGATGCTGCCATTATTCCCCGAAGCTGGCGACACTAAACCATTAGAAAGAATCGCCTGACCCTCGGTCGTGAACTCCCAAGTCGGCGAGCTGCTCGTGTTACCATGGCTATCTCTCACCAATATCCGCCAGAAGTATTTGGTGCCGTATGCCAAATTCCCGGTCGCATAGCTGGTTTCCGACTGTCCCGAACTCACTAATGGCGGAGTACTTGACGTTCCGAAGTGAACATCGTATGCCAACGGGTCGCCGTCAGGATCTATACAACTCCACCGCAGCACTATTGTAACAGTCTGTCCAGACGATTGGTGACTAGGAGTATCAATTGCTGGAACTCCTGGTGCCCGATTCGCCGGCTCGTTCGGCTTTGAACAGCCGTTCATCATTGTGGCAGCCACCAATACGGTCACTGCGAGAAACCAATTCGAACATCTCCGAGGACTCATATCGTAACATCCTTTTTGTGGTTTGTAAGCAGCATTTGCAACGACCGTATAGCAGAAGCCGTGCCGGAAATCGCTGAAGTCGGATCGCGTGATCTTCCATGACAACCAAAGAGTTAGCTCCTGCAAAAACCAGTAAATGGAAGGTCAATGGCGGATTCGCCACTAATCACCTTTGGGTCAGAGGCAAAACGAACACTTCAAGACAGGGGCAAGGCAGCCGTCACTCAGATTTTCGGCATTGAGCTTACGTTGTCATTAGCTGGGTACGGGCGAAGCTTGAGCTATGACAAGAAGTGATCGACCTACGGTCGGGATAGTAACTTTGAGGAGGTGAAGTATTAAGACAGACTTGATAACACCAAGAACCTGTTAGACGACGATGCTCTGGAATACAGAAAGCGACTGATAGGCTCACTATTCTCGCAAGACCACTAAATTGATATTGTAAGCCTTGATTTTCTTGTGTAGGTGAGATGTGTCGATGCCCAAAATCTCAGCTGCACTGGCAACGTGATACTGCGTCTCTGCAAGTGCTGCAATGATCAATGTGCGTTCGAGGTCTCTGAGTCGGTCAGAAAGGATTCTACTGCTGGGACTATCTTTTTCAGAGCTTGGTCCAATGAGTTTTAGTATGTCTTCGCTCATAATCAGGTCTGAGGTGGAAAGAACTATCGCGGATTCTACGGTGTTCAAGAGTTGACGAACATTGCCTGGCCAGTCATACTGGATCATTGCACCGATCGCAGATTGATCAAAAACCTTTGTGGGAAGCCCGCGTTCAATCGTGAACCTGTCATTGAATTTCTCTATCAAAACAGGAATATCCTCCCTGCGCTCTCGCAATGGTGGAATGGGGATCACGACCCCTTTCAGACGGTAGAAGAGGTCCTCGCGGAATTTGCCATCTCTAACCATCTGATTTAGATCCCTGTGGGTAGCACAGACGACCCTAGTATCCGTCGCACGAATATTTGGCTCTCCGATTCTCTGGTATTCACCTGTCTCGAGAACACGAAGGAGCTTCGCCTGCGTTGTGATGTCCAAGTCCCCAATTTCGTCGAGAAAGACAGTTCCACCATCAGCATATTGGAATAGTCCGATTCGATCAACAATCGCACCTGTGAAAGCACCTCGAACATGGCCGAAGAGCTCTGATTCAACAAGATCAGGGGACTTATGATTACAGTTGAGTATCGCTAGCTTTTTCTGCCTTCGTTTGCTATCGGCATGGATTGCCCGCGCTACGAGTTCCTTGCCGGTGCCAGTCTCACCCAATATCATGACTCTGACATCACTGGCGGCAGCCTTTCGAATGAGCTTGCAGACTTCTTGAATTATTGAGGATTTACCTATGATCCCGTACTGCAATTCAGCATATGACGATATCTCGGCATTGCCAGCTTTAAGTCTGTATGATTCGACAGCATTGCGCACAGATCTCAACAGCCGTTCCAAAGACTCACCTTTCGTAACGTAATCGAAAGGTCGCTCTTGCTTGTCGATAACACTCTCAGCATACTCACCTGGATAGCCGGTGTGAAAGATCACAGGTGTGTCTGGTCTCAGTCTCCTTATTTCACGTGCCGCCGTAATTCCATCCATTTGCGACATTTTTATGTCCATGACGACGCAGCAGATAGCGGACTCGCGGTTGATTGTTTCGATGGCATCTGCTCCAGAGGTTGCTACCAAGGTATCATATGTCGACGAAAGAACTCGCCGATGTGCTTCTAACACGATGTCATCGTCATCGACGAGCAAAATGCGTGCTCTGTCTTTCTCCAAGGTTGGGTCAGCAAAGATCTCTCTCAAAGTTTCCATGTTGGCGATTGGGGTAGTACGTCTTATTTAGACTTCGATTCCCTTATCATTTTGTCACCATCGGTCTTGCACCTCGCGAAGGTGGAAGCATCGGAGGGTACTTTCATCCGGATGGGTACAGGCACGCGAAGCCATCGATTCCACGAGAACTATCGAGACTCCGTGTGGTGGCACCGATGAAACAAATATAGCTCAGTCATCAGGAAAATCAATGGTTAATCTGGTGTATTGTCCGACAACGCTTTCCACATCGATTGTTCCCCTGTACTTTTCGACAATATTCTTTACCATCGACAACCCTAGGCCACTTCCGGTCCGAGGTTTCTCTGTGTAGAAAGGCTGGAAGATCTTGGAGATGCTCTCTGGTTTGATCCCCATGCCGGTGTCTTCCCAGACGATTCTGAGACCAGTTTGTCCAATCACAAATACGCTAACCAAGATTCGCCTTGGATTTTGCGCTTGGTCAAGTAGTGCGTCAATTGAGTTGTCAAGGAGATTTCCTAACAATATCGCGAACAGTTCAGGGCTTCCGATAAGAGAGATACTTGAAGGTACGGAGATTACGATTTTGGCGTCTGCAGCATCAAGTCGGTGTTGTCGTTCTTCAACCACATCTTTCAGAAGCATCGCTAAATTGACTTGAGTTTGGGTTTCATCCTGATCAATGCGTTCGTATTTCCTCAGCTTGTCTGCCAAAGACAAACCTCTATTGACGCCCTTCAGAATTAAGGTTTCCAAACCGTCCATGATTTCTTTGTCTAGATTACTTAGTTGCTCAAGTGTTTGAAGTATATTCGTCCGCATTTCTGTATCAAGCTCTGGCGTTTTTTCCATCAGGAAGATAATGGCCCGTGACAATTTGCTATAGTTGCCCTTGAAGCGGAGCTTGTGGTCGCTGCTCTGCGATTCCCGTAGTAGACTTTCCGCATATATCTTTACGGCACCGAGAGCATTGTTGATTTCGTGTCGAAATTGACCTGAGGCCACCCTGTGCTGTTCCGAGATCGCCTCCTGTACCCTCTGCCGTGCAATGACATCAGTTGCAAGTTGCAAATCGGCGTAGGCTTTCTCAAGTTCCGCATTCTTCGCCGAAATGACCTTGCTGGCATTCTCAATTTCCGCCTTCTGTGCACGAGTCAATTGAAGAATTCCCTTGGTCCGGCTGCGGTAGTAATTTATTACGAGAATTCCCCCCGCAAGTGCGGAGATGAGAGCAAGAATGTAATTGCGATAATCGAGATAGACTATGAGCATATGATCGAAGAATCCTCGACGTACGATCTTCCCAGCTATCGCCTTCTGCTGACCTGAAGTCAGAAAGTAGTCCAAATTCCCTTTGACATCGTATCCCAACGGCGCAACATAGAAGTAAAGATGCCCCAGAGCTGCAATCTTGCGAAAATCCTGAGAATAGATCTCGGTTCCTGCATCACCATTCAAGACCCAGACGTTTCGCTCCTCACCCCAGGCAGGCAGAGACGCGACAAAATTCCATAGATTGGTCTTGTCCGATTGAGCAAGCAAACGAAGTCTCTTGTCGAATATCCTCACTACGCCCAAGCTCGAAATTGATAATAGTTCATTGCTCCCATCGCCATCGTAGTCTGACATCCACATGGAATTTATGACATCACCTGTTCCGATTTCTGCGGAATCAACTACAAAGCCATTTCTAGAGATCTTGTATATCCGAGTATTTGACTGAAGTGAATCTGAGACCGTGTCCGCATCGAGAAGTGGAAACTCGCATGCCAGGTAGTAGAGAGTATCTGATTCGGATGAAATGAGCGAGACGCTTTCGTTCGCTTTTCCTATAATCCGACGGAATATGCGTTTGCCATTCTTGTCGACTCGGACCAAATAGCTAAATCGGCCGTCGAACTCGCCTGCTACACCAAATCCGGGTGCGTTGGTGACAAACATCACCCCTGGGTTGAACTGGTCGTTGCAGCTGAGCAAGAACCCATTGAGCATTGTAGGTGACACTGGAAGAGTCCACTCGATCCGAAAGGTTTCCAGTTCCAGACAGACAAGAAGGAACGGTTCCAGGTCCCTAAGAGGATCGACGTGCAGAAACACCTCAGTTCTTCCATCATAATCATAATCCATGGCATTTATGATTCGGGTCGTTGCCTGCCACTTACCGTCGCCGGTCTTATCCTTCCCTGTGGCCAGAAATGCCGTGAGATGCCCCCCCAGACGTGTTCCGTCCGATAGTACTTGCTGCTTAACTGCAAAAGCAGAATCATTGCGAAATCCTGTTTCCACGATCGCCTTGCATTGGCAAGAAGAGTCGAGCAAGACTCGTAAGTCGGTGACTGTAACCGAACTCGTGAATCCTTCATATCGTTTGCCAGGAATCATTCGGATGTTTATGTCTGGAGGCCGGTCTTCGCTAAACATCGGGTTGAGAATCTCTACGAAGACACATTCCGTTGTGTCTACCGATGCTGAAAGCACCTGCGCAATATTGACGGGCGGAATGCGATCTGACCCGTAATTGAATATCAGCAAAGAATCGTAATCATAAGGCAAGTACTTGGCCGAACGACCGTAATCGATTTTGAAATGCCGAAATGGAGGCGCTTCCGCGAGCCCAGCGACATGGAGACAAAGCAGTATGACTGACGAAAGTGAAGCAGCCTTGATGAGGAATGAAATGCCCGTTCTCATTCTAGTGCGTTTCTTTGATCTACTCCATGGCAACGGCAATATTCTTCTGCGAATATAGTAAAATGACTGGCGTAAAGCCTCACCAAATGCACATTTTCATGTCCTCTCTATGCAGCTCATGATGAGAGCTGAAGAGATTAAGAGACCACAGGTCTCGTGTCATCTGCACGGCCAGTTTACAAATCCCATGAATTGGTCTCACTATGGTCACAATATGCACGGCTCTTTGTATTGCAGCGCGAACTACGAAACCGGTTCAATCCACCAGCAAAGGAAGCGTCACCACCCTTCAGTGCTATCCAATCGTAACTTTTATATAGTAGTGAATATTCCCACCATTCATGAACAGCAAACAAACATTGACAGAGTACATCAGGGTACTCAAGAACCTGGAACGAAGACTGAAAACTGTCGAGAGAAGGCAGATGGACATGGACGAGAAGCTGGATCACATCATCTTCCGCCTCATCGTCGACGAAACCAAACCCCTGCGCGTCGATGAGAACAATGATTGCCGGTATGACAGAAACGGATACGGCCAATTCAAAGGTATCTGAACAAATCCCTGTCCCTTGCCTCCTGCTTGGCATCCCTGACCTCGCCAAACCTATCAGGTAGACCAGACAATGCCATTGCAGACTTGGCGAAACGGCTCGAAAACACCCAACCCTCACGGTAGCCATGCCGCTCGCTGAACCTCGAGACGTGGTCGATCAAGCCAAGGCGTCGCATCTTTGCCCTCACGAGCTCCAAGACCCGCCGGCTGCAGCCATACTTGTCAGCTACCCACTCAAGCGACTTCAGGAACTGACCATCAGTATACTTTAGCTCGACGAAAATAGCCAGAAACAGCTTCTGGTGGTTCCTATTGCTGGGGAAGATTAGTTCGGCAAACTCGTCCAAGGACTCGACTCTGCTTATCTTGTTGAAGCCGAACTCAATCTTTGATCCTCTTTTCATGCTTACCCCACCCATTTTGATCAAAAAAAGGCACTCCAGGGGAAGTCCCTCGATCTTGGCCCTGTTAAAAAACTGCGATGACATTGCCCTCCTTTTCTCGAAATCGCTTTGCACCAGAAACTGTGCGAAACCGGCCGAACCCTGCTGTTCGAGGCTACTTCACCAACAAACAAATGATTGGAAAACGGGCCTCAGAGGACAGATGCGGTCTGAACCGCCTGTTTTGTTAGGAGGGCATTTCCCTTTACAATCTCTGCCCCTGTGATTCATCCTCCGATTCATCGTTTTCTCGTCGAGGAGTACCGAAAAACACCATTTTGTTAGCCTTCTTGCGCATCTCGACTCGCTCCCTTACGATATCCAAGGCCATGCCCCTCAGTCCCGTTCCAAAGCTGCTCTCAACCCAGTAGATCGTCTCGTAGGACGAGACATAGATCTCATTGAACAGGCGATGAAAGCGCCATCTGACGCCTTGGCGGGTCATCCCAAAACGTAACTCGATTTTGTCGCCATAGTTCTGCCTCAAGACCATGTACTTGACTCCGGCATCCTTGATCTCAATTTCCAGCTGATTTTCATCGCAGAGCTTCTTCAAACGCTCCAGGAATACCTTGTCTTTCTCTGAGAGATTCATCTTCGTTCCACCAAAATGTCCTCACCATATTGGGATAGCCTGACTTCTCGATCCTGCTCCATGTAAATCAGCGAAATGAAACGGTACACTTTGTCCCGCCGCTCTTCGGGGAGCAAGGGCGAGATAGAACTGAACACGATCTCGGCATCAAGTAGGTTGACTATATGCCGGCGATAGTCTTCAATAGAAGGGTTCCTCTCCCAATCCTGCGGACGCTCTTCGATGCTTCTCGCGCCAATCAAGTCGTCGAGATCCGTCAGCAATTCGGGAAGAGTATTCAGATCAACTTCACCGGAGAACGAAAGAGTGCCCGACCTCTCAGCTCGAAGAATCGTTCGCGTCTCGGCCTGCTCACGTCTTCTCTGTTCCCTTGATAGCCGCATCTTTTCACGAAAATACTCACCGTCAAAGAGGACCTCGTTAAAGAGAAAGATCGAAGGCACGACTTCCCCACAAACGCTGCAGGCATAGTGGCACTGTCTCTTCACTAAGATTGCGCCGCAGCAACTGCTCTTCTGAAAAGTGAGTGTTGGATCAAAGGCAGCACCGCAGCCACACAGCGCTGATGAAAGTCCGACCACTTGAAATTGCTCTTGGCATTGTGGACACCGAAACTTTGAGAGCAGAACGCTGAAGTAGAAACTCCGCACTCGTTCTCGGAAGGATCCGATGACGTTCTCTAAAGCTGCCATCCGCGAAAGCAAGTCTGTCTTCCAATGCGTCATACATTACCGGAACTCGCCAGTATTTATAAATGTTTCGATTGCGCAACTCTCATGAAGCTATCCTGAGGTACTGGAACCGAAAGCCTTATAAACTCAGACTGTTCCACTCCTCTGCGACGATGAACAGACCCATGCCTCGGCGAAACTTTCTCGACGGACCAGACCTCACCTGGACAGACATCCTCAGGCACCAAAGCAACAGCACCCGAATAAACTCAATTGAATCAAAACTCGCCGCTACCACAGACCCACTGGAACGAACACTTCTCAAATCAGAACTGGAACTGCTACGACAAGAAAACGAAGATTATGACATGTTCTAACGAACGTGATCTACAGGTCAGCCCATGCAGACGCTCTTCTAAACATGCGCTCAGCACTTTGTTGAATTCTTGCTTCG
>CAIVAP010000238.1 GCA_903903945.1 uncultured bacterium
CCGCAGTTATAGTGCGGGTAACCGCCGGGTTGGTGCGGTCGTAGATCACAACTCCCCAGATCTTTGACTGCACATGATCAACACGATCCACCAAAATGATATAGCCGGGGATATCGTTTACAAACACACCCGGGCGCAATTGAAACGTCGGCCGGAGTCGTCCAATGTCAGAACGAAGATTCGCTGCGGCATGATTGGCGTCCGGCAAGACGTTGTTGTTGAACCAGATCAGCCCGGCGCCGATTAGCGAGGCCGCCACTATGACGGGAAGCATGAGCCGCACCATGTTGATGCCAAGACTCTTGATCGCCAGAATCTCCTTGTCCCCTGTCAGGCGACCGAAGGCCATGAGCGTGCATACCAGCACCGCCATTGGCACTGCTAACGCAAGCATCCATGCCAGATTAAGCGCCAATAACTTCAACACCGTCCAGATGGCGATATTCTTGCCAATGATCAAATCGAGCATCTGCGGGATGAAGTCGAGTATCAGAACAAAAAGGACGACGAAGAGGGCGAACAGAAAGGGACCGAGGTGTTCCCTAAGAATATAGCGCGACAGAATCCACACATCTTAAGCTACGACTTCGACGCTTCTTCGGGCAAGCAAAATCGTTGCGGTCCTGTGGCCCAGGTCCTTAGCGGACTGCTGAAAAAGCCCAGACCGTGTCATTGCGAGGAGTGCGAAGAGGTGATGCAGGGTGTGGAGCACGACGAAGCAATCTCGATTTGCGCTCTCCAGATGCAGGCAAACAGATTGCTTCGTCGTCCCGCACCTGCGGAACTCTTCGCAATGACAATTCCGAGGTTTTTCAACAGTCCCACTTACTGAGGATTGCACGGATTGGAATGAAACTGTGGGTCTCCACCAATCAAAGAGCCGTCAGCCCGTCGTGACGGGTTCCTGACGGCTCATGATCTACTCCTTGAAGTGGCGCTGCTTCTCAGTCGTGACGCAGCGGGCAAATACGTGTCAAACGAGTTCCCTTTTGCCGGTAGCCTTGTTCCAGCGCATTCCACAACTCTTCGGTTGTTGGTCCGACACCCGGTTTCCCAACATACTGAAATGCCGGTTTCACATGGGCTCTGATAGCAAACGTCTGTGATACTCCTTCAATGTACCAAGCCAACTCCACAGTTTGGGGGTCCGTATTGACGTCACGAGCCGTCCAGCAGCCGGTGTTCTCGGCGTCGGCGGGAGAGGTATCAATTTTCAGCCTCGGCAAGCTATCGCCTATCTGAAAGTAGCCGAGATAGAAGGTGTCTGTGCTTATGTACCAGTTGACGGGATAGCTGTTCCATCCGGAAGCAGTCTCCAGGTATGGCGGCATTGAGGCGAACAAGAATTGGCCGGGAAACTTCACTCTGTTGGGGTCGTTATCCATAACGGCCCAATCATTGGCCAGCAACTGAATGGAATCACCTCCGCTGCAAAAGTAGAAGCTGATCGAATCGACAATCACGGCGTCAACACCCGGTGGTAGATGAAACTCCTTGACCCAGTAGTAGTCAAGGCTGCCAGCCGTTGCGCAACTGTCGAAGGTGCTATCGTCGTTAATCAGCCAGTCGTTGGCCTTGACTATCATGACTTCGACGCTGTCACGCGTCGTATTCGCTGCGTCGGGAGCGTTTACAATCAACCTGACTTGCGAGATTCCCAATTTGTCAAGTTTGCTACGGTCCGCGGTACAAGTGATCGTGGCGTCGCCTGAACCGCTTGTGGGAGAGACAGTCAACCAGCCAATTTCCTCGGCGGCATCCTGCTTGCCATACAGTACAAGCCACTGCACCCCGACCGTCCAGGACATGGTCTGCCCGCCCTTGTTGCTGATCGACAGGGTGGCGGAGTTCTGATCGGTCCCTAGATTGATCCTGTGAGTGCTAAGATGCAATACCGGGCTCTCTTTGGGGCACTCCACACAATCCTTGCTACACCCACCGAGAAGCGCCGTTGCCAGCGCTATCAGCGCAGCCATCGGGAAAAGTTTACGAAGCATCTTGACCTCCGAATATGTTGCTGTTGCATTTCGATTTTCTGCCACGACTCAATGGCCAGCTTTCAGGTGAAGCTATGATATGACATTCGACCGGTGTTGACAATCTCTAAATAAAGACAAAATTTGGTAAATTCATAAGGAAACCGCACAATAGTGGTTTACAATTCCATGATGTAGTGGAATCAGTTCCATGCTGAAGTCTCTCAATATCTTCGGGCAGTTCGTACTCTGAATCGTCGGGCTGCTCAAAAGTTGGCAGGTGAGTGTTATGACGGACTGTTGCCGCGTCGGATGATGTCGTTGACGGCGATTTGGACGTTCCCAAAACCGGTGGAGATCAGCTTGATCCGCCCCGGATGGTTGGAGATATCGCCGACGGCATAGACGCTGGTGACGTTGGTGCGCATGTTTTCATCGGCGCGAATGGACCCCTCGGTAATCTCAAAGCCGATCTCCTTGATGAACCCGAGCTTAGGCGTGAATCCAATGCAGCCGAGGATGCGTTCGATTTCCAGTTCTTTGGTCCATCTTTCTTTGGAGTTCGTGATCTGCACTCGCTCGACCTTGCCCTCGCCAAAAATACCGGTAAGTCCGGTGTCGGTATATATCGTACAGGCGGATTGCTGTAGCCGCCGTAGCGAACCTTCGAAACCGACGAAACGACTGGAGCGATGAATCAACGTAACGCCCTCGGCGACATCGACCATAAAGCTCGCCCAATCGAGTGCGGTGTCACCTCCACCAACGATCAATACCCGTCTGTGGCGGTACTCTTCTACATCCTTGACCACGTATTCCAGTCCGCGGTCCAAATACTTGTCGGCCTCCGGCAGCTCCAACTTGCGGGGCGTAATCAAACCCGCTCCGACGGCAATGATGATGTAGCGACCGCGAATCTCACGACCCTGCTCAGAAACGATTCGATAGTTTTCATCTTCGCAAAGCGAGAGCGTCACCACTTTGAACTCAAGCAGGAGAGATACATGGTGTTTCAGAGCTTGCCGCTTGAGTTTATCTACGAGTTGCGTCGCCGTCACTTGAGGATATCCGGCGACATCAAAGATAAATTTCTGGGGATACAGCGCAATGAGTTGACCGCCGACATCGGGTAACGCATCAACGATTGCTACCCGGAATTTGTTTTCCGCGGCAAAGAAACCGGCATACAACCCGACCGGGCCGGCGCCGATTACAACTACATCGTAAACATCGATCATCGCAACTCTGGCGCCTCGTTTGCGCTCCCAACTGTCAGTCTGATCGCAGCAATTCCTCGCCGAAATTCTCCAGCTCATCCAGACCGTCAAGACGGAACGGGTCACGTTCGGGAATTTCGATCATGACATCGCCGCGAATCTTCACCTGACATCCGAGTCGGGAGGTTGCTGACAGTTCGGCGCACTCCTCGAGGCGATCAGTTTCCTCTTCCTCCAACGCCGACAAATGCGCTTCGCCCTCGCGCACGATAACGTGGCAGGTAGTGCAACAGCAGTTACCACCACAATTGTGCTCCAATTCGATACCGTGTGCCAGCGCCGCCTCCATTATCGTTTTGTCGGTCTCAACCTCAACGGTAATTTTGTGCGGCAGAAATGTTACTTTATGCTTCATGCTTTGCCTTGGAATTCGCATCGACTTTCCGGACAAATAGCTTACGAGGATTGTGATTGTCACCAAAAAAGATTTTGCGGGCGCGTTGCGACAACTCGATCCCGACCGACAAATAGACCCACCCGGGTACATCGGTCAATCCGCAGTTTGAGATGCGCACCGCCTTGTTGTCAAATCTTCGCCAGTCGTAAGCCGCAAATCGCGCGTCGAAATCGTCTTCGAAAAACGCCCCTTTACTAGCGAAATCCTTCAGTTCCAGAATCTCCATTGCGGACTACACCGAAAACGAAGTACCGCAGCCGCACGAGCGTTTGGCCCTGGGATTGCTGAACCGGAAACCACCATTTACCATCTGAGCGAAATAATCGAGCGTCATACCGGCAATATAGATCAGTGAACGGGCGTCGACCAACACGCTCAAGCCGTCAAACACAAACTCCCGGTCTTTGGCGTCACCTGCCGCCACAAACTCCATTTCGTACGATAGTCCCGAACAACCGCCGGCTCCCACTCTGAGCCGCAGCATTCTCTTCTCGCCGTCGGACTCGCGCACTAGGCGGCGTCTGATTTCAGATATGGCAGCGTCGGTGAGGTGGATACTCATGTCTGGCCGCAGCTTGGCAGCCCCAACGGTTCCTTCTGTATTAGAATTTATTTCCTGGTCCATAACAGTCTCCTTGCTAGTGTAGACGAAGTATCTATGAGTCTAACAAAGAGACTACGTAGAGGTTCCTGCTCGATGTTTGCCATTTCTCGCTTGGGACTCAATCCCGCTTCGCGGTTGCGGATTTTTCATTGCTGCAAGTGACACAAGAATCTTGTTGAAATCAGTTCAAGTTTCGGCAATATTACCACTCTGAAGATAGAGGTTCAGGTATGTTGACGCCAGGACAGGATTTCGGACATTTCAAAATCCTCCAGAAGTTGGGCGAAGGAGGGATGGGCGAGGTCTATCTGGCAGAGGACCTGAAACTCAACCGTCATGTCGCCCTCAAGACTCTGCGCGATGACTATTTCGACAATCAGGATCGTCGCGATCGGTTTGAACGTGAAGCCAAGACCGCTGCCCAGATCTCTCACGCTAATGTCATGGCCATCTATGACATCGGCGCTGCCACCGACTCACAGTCCCAGAAAGACATCGGTTACATCGTCATGGAGTACATCAAAGGCAGGACGCTGACGGAGTATGTCGCCAGTTCGACCACTGACACCGGCGCGCTCCTGCGTCTGGCTGAGAAGATTGCCTCGGGTTTGGCCGCCGCGCATAAGATGGGTATCGTTCACCGCGACATCAAAGCAGAGAACATCCTCATCGATGAGCATGATGAACCCAAAATTCTCGATTTCGGTCTCGCCAAAGCGATCGAACCGTTGCAGATGGAAGGGGCGCCAGCTTCCGGCGAAACGGTCAAGAAGCAATTGACAACCGCCGGTACCGTGGTTGGCACCGTGTCATACATGTCCCCGGAGCAGGTGCGCGGGGAAGCGGTCGACAACCGCTCCGACATTTTTTCCTTCGGTGTGCTGCTGTACAGGATGTTCACCGGTGATATGCCCTTTGTCGGCTCCACGCAAGTGTCAATCTTAGCGAAAATCCTCGAAGCGCAACATCCGTCGCCGCGCAGCAGGAATGAAAACATCAATCCCGAAATTGAGCGGATCATTGACAAGTGTCTGCAAAAGAGCGCCAATGACCGGTACCAAGACACTCGTGACCTGGTGGTCGACTTGCGCAATCTGCGTCGCCAGTATGACAGCGGCGTGTCCAGTTCCACCTCTTCGATGACCGCACAGATCGACTCGGCCATCCGCACTGATCGCAAGAAACAGCGTATCAATCGCCTGATTCGTGTCGGCGCTGTTCTTCTTTTTTTCATCTTGTTTTTCGGTTGGCGTGGGTTTTCCCCTCTCAAGAAGCTTTTTTCGGGAGGATCCGGCCCGACCGCACAAGCAGGCGCCTATTCGTTGGCCATTCTCGGTTTCGACAATAAGACCGGAGATGCCGAACTTGACTGGCTCAAGACCGGTTTGCCTGAAATCCTGCTGACCGATTTGGCACAGGATCAGTCGATCAACATCATCAGTCAGAGGCGGCTAGTTGAGGAGTTGGGTAGTGAGGGGGATGATCTCAGCGAATTCTCTTACGAGGAGCAGGTTAAAGCGGCACGCAGTCTGGGGGCAGTCAACGTCCTGTCCGGCTCCATCTTCAAACTCGGCGCCAAAATTCGCATTGACGCGCGTCTGGAGGATGCAGCTAGCGGCAAGATCCTATTGGCGGAGAAAGTCGTCAGCGACGATCCGATGACGCTGGTCGATTCACTGGCGACACGATTGACTTCGGCGCTGAACCTGCGCGGCATGTCCCTCGCAGATCGCAGTGTTGCCCAGTTGACCACGTCTTCACCCGAGGCGTATCGCTACTATCATCTTGGTATGCAGAAGTTCCTTGATCAGTTCTATGACGAAGCGACTGCTGACCTTAACAAGGCGGTGGCGCTGGATTCTACCTTTGCCCTTGCCTATATGCGCATCGGAATGTCGTACCTGTTCCAGAACCGGCAGCAGGAGGGCGTACCCTACTTCCTCGCCGCCAAACGCTTCGAGTCACATTTGCCGGATAAGGAACGCAGTCTACTCGACGTCTATACTGAAATCTGGGTCAAACAGGATTTTGCTCAGGCGCTCGCCAAAATGCAGGCTCTGGTGGACACGTATCCGGACGACATGGAATCGAAAAGCGTTTACGCCATGCTCCGCTGGGAGCTTGTCAAGGATACTGCCGGAGCTCTTCAACTTTATCAGAACGCGCTGCAGCAAGATCCCAAGTATCAGCTTTTGCTTGGATTCGTCATCCAATACTACTCCGTCTTGGGTGATTTTGACAAGGCCATCGAATACACAAAGCAATTGCAGCAGTACCATCCCGAATCGCCTGCCGCTGCACGCATTCTCGGTGAGCTCAGTATGCAACAGGGGAAATTTGATGATGCAATTGACGCTTACAGGGAAGTGCTGAGGCAGTATCCGGGAGATGCGGATGCCCAGACTTCCCTGATCGATTGCCACATTCGCCTGCATAATTTGACTCAGGCTGAGAGCCAACTGGAGGACTTTGGCAGATCACACGCCGCTGATCCATTACGAATGGCCGTCTATTTCCGTTTGAAAGCCAATCTGGCCAACTGGTCGGGCAAATTCAAAACCGGCATAAAGTATCGTTTCGACGTTTTGGCAGAAGCTCACAAAACAAAGGATAGTGCTCAGGTTGTCGCTGCACTTCGGGCACTGTCACAAGCCTATTCCAGTTTTGGATTCATCGATAGTGCTATCTACTACTATACCAAGATGGAGCCATGGATCACAAGTTTTTCGCGATTGAATTACCCTGTTGGACTTGTGTCAATAGATCGCAGCTACGCCTCGAAAGTGAGATCAATGCAGGAGCAGACGATAGCAAGCCTCAGAACCCGCGTTCCTGCCAACCTGCTTCCTGTCGGCGATGCAATCCAAAATCTATTTGATGGTTATGCCGCTGCAGATACGGCTAAAGTCATCGAGACCATGAAAAGACTGATCCTGATCCCCGGGATAACCTCGCCCGATACGCGCCGCGAGATAGGCGAGTACTGCATTCTGATAGGCCGTTACAAGGAAGGCATCGAATGGATTCTTCCGTTTGTTTCGGGCAAAGACCAGACCAGTTCAGGCTTCTACTATCCGCATGACAACTATTTGCTTGGAATCGCCTACGAGGCGCTTGGCGACAAACAGGCGGCAACAAAACGCTACGAAGAAATGCTGCATTACTGGAGCAATCCTGAGATAGAGCTGAAAGAGATCAAGGACGCCAAAGCTCGGCTAGCGCGCTTGGCCGCATAATTCAGGCGATCACCTGCTCCCCCGAGTACAGATTCCCGCTTGCGCAGGAATGACAGGTGACAGAATGCGGACCCAGCCACAAAAAAAGAGGCAACGCCGCGTCGCCTCTTCTAGTATTAACGTCTTTAGCTGTAGCTTAGGTCAGATACGCTCGCAGACTTCGAGAGCGCGAAGCGTGCCTTAACCTCCTTATGGCTTTTTCTTTGATCTGTCTTACTCGCTCGCGAGTTAAGTTAAAGCGGGCGCCAATCTCTTCCAATGTTAATGCCTTCTCATGGTTCAGGCCAAAATACAGATTGATCACCTCCGCCTCGCGGGGAGTAAGTGTGTCTAACGCTTTCTCGATTTCAACCCTCAGCGATTGATCGAGCAGCGCTTCATCGGGAGCCGGCTGGAATTCGTCTTCAAGCACA
>CAIVAP010000239.1 GCA_903903945.1 uncultured bacterium
GTTCTTTGTTCTTGATTTGCAGGTGATCGTTGTTCTCTTCAAGTTCCCGGATTCTCTCGGAATCTGACTCACGCAGCTTGTGGCTGAGGTCCTTCATGAGACCGAGAGCAAACGTCGGAACTTCTTTGATCACTTCGAGGAACCATTCGCGGCTGCACTCCGATATCTCGCAATCGGTTTGCGCCACAACAGTAGCGAAACGCGGAGTATCCTCCACCAGCGCCATTTCGCCAATCGTCTCCCCAGGTCCGCGGTGAGCAATCACCACTCCATCCCTAATCACCGCTACGGAGCCGGACACAATCGAGACCATCGTGGAGCCGATATCCCCTTGCGAGAAAATAACTCCCCCCGAACGGAAATGTTGCTTGACTGATTCGCTCAGTTTGGCTGTCAACATACTTCGCTCCAAGACAACATTAAGGCGTTGCCGGCACTTCTTATGTATAAGTATCGGCAGCGCAGTGGCTAATTCAAGCGCTTGGGTGTGGTTCGATCGCGTGAGTACCTCCGGAATGTTCTGGCTGCAACCGGCTCACACGGCAAGCGTTCCGCAGTGAAACTCGATCCGTCCCGGAAAAACGCGATCACGCAGCCAATGACAGATGAGCAGTTGCGTCTCGAAATCGAGCGCCGACCGGTTCGGACGGAGTGGCAGGGTGTCAGACGCAGAGAGAGAGACGTCCAAGAAACCCGAATTCCGATTTCTATCAATGAAATCATCGCGCAAGCGCTTACGCAAACATGCGTGGAAATGAGTGTAAGTCTTCAAACCGACCTGGAATCGTAGCAATAATGATTTCTTCAGTCTGTATTTGACACGCTTCTTTCTAACGATTTTCTGACAGCCTACTTGCTTGTACTTGAAGCAACTTGCTTGTACTTCAACCTACTTCAATCTACTTAAGCCTTGACAACATGGCCAGTTATGCGTAATTTATTGTTGGAATGAGGGTTGGGCGAATAGGCGCCTTCGAATCCCTGCCTCTCCGCTTTATTGTTCTACCGAATCACAAGTTAGTGACGTTCCTGCAATTCAGAAGTTCGCAGAGTGCTCCAGCATCGATGCAGCGAAAGCTCGCTCTCGTCAGGCAGATGCATTCGTAGGCAGACAACTCAAGATCAAGCTCCGAGAGAAACTGATCGAAGTTGCTCAAAAGGCGAAGATCAAAGCCTAACGAAGATTCATTCGCTCAGACATGCCTTTGCCAGCCACTTGGTGATGTCAGGCGGTGATCTACCTACCATGAAGAAGCTGATGGGGCACTCTGACATTCAACGGCATATAAGTGGCGCTATCTCTATCCTTAACCAACGTCGGGATGCGCCCGACCTCCAGCTAACTCATAACGGTTGACAGGATGGAACACCCCCAAACACAAATGGAACATGCTGCTTGAACAAACTATTCACACAACTATTGACAAGGACTCCCTTGGCTGAACCATCTGAGGACTCTGATCTTGATTTTCGCACCAATGTAGCAAAATTGTCTTGGCATTTTTCGCGGGGAAGCATTATCATAACCCCAGTTTGGTATCTCGTGCCCAAACCGGCTCCGAGCCGCGAGTTCCGAGAGCAATCACCGGCTTTGTTCGTCTGGCAGAGGATCCCCGGCACGAGGAAACTGAACACGAGGTATCCGCCGAGCAGTTTTGGTACTGACTGGCGCCGACACCAATGATATGCAGGATACTGATGATGTTTCTTCATGTCTTGATCACTACAACTCAAAACCACAACCTGACTCACAAATCGTTAGGCTATCCGAGAAGAGGAAGTGAATAGTGATGCCGGAATGTCAGCACCGATGGAAAATGACCAATATTCAATTCGGCTTTACCGTCTTCGAGAGGTGCTCACACTGTCAGACTGTCAGGACCTATTTTTCAACCCAGGACACTTGGGATGAATACCGTGAAGGCCCGTGCTTATGGACAATAGTTGAGAACGCTCAGACTTTCAAATTCGACCTGCAATGTACGTCCTGCAATCACGTGGAGAGTTTTGCAGATCTTCTCGGACTATTATACTGTACGGGATGCTTGCCCGATTGCCAAATCGAGATGATACGGAAAGAGTGTGCCGCCAAGAAAACTTGGATACTGGTTGCGTTCGGTTTTCTGCCTGAGGCGAAGTCACAGCCGA
>CAIVAP010000240.1 GCA_903903945.1 uncultured bacterium
CACCTGTATCTACACTGCATGGCAGAAATACCTACGGCATCTGCCACCACCAACTATTCAAGTTCGACTTGTAAGCAACTCGGTAAATCATATTGTTCAATATCTCCCGTAGGTAAGATACCATCAATTCGGTTTTTGTCAAGGGAAAACAGCGTCTGTCCGGGAGAATAAAGTGGAGGGGGGAGGATTCGAACCTCCGAAGGCTTCGCCGACAGATTTACAGTCTGTTCCCTTTGACCGCTCGGGAACCCCTCCAGAAAGACGGGCAGGGAATATAAACGTTAACGCATAGGGCGCAACTGTTTTTTCGGCGTTTGATGGTCACGCTTTAGTCCTGATCATCGCGAGGCACTGAAACATCTTTTTGTCGACATGAGTCCAAGAAGCGGCGATAATTGCGTAAACATACTCGCGCCGTCTGGAAAATCAGAACGCGCACACAGTGGAGGAAGAATGAAATCAATGCAAACGCTAAAGCGAATCATGATCGCCGCCTTGCTATTGGTTGCGTCTGCATATGCGCAGAATGCACCCGATATGTCGGGTGTCTGGGAGGGAGCCATCACTCTGCCCGGTATGCCACTCGGCATTACTGTCGAGTTCACAAAGGCCGCCGACGGCAGTTTCGCCGGCAAGATTGACATCCCATTGCAGAACGCCAAGGGTCTGCCGTTGGTGAACATCGCTGTCAAAGAGGCCGCTGTTTCGTTCGATATTGCCGGCATTCCGGGGGAGCCGAAATTCACGGGCACGATGGCAGATGACGGCAAGACCATAGCCGGTGATTTCACTCAGGGTGGCGGGAAATTCCCTTTCTCGCTCAAACGTCAGGATGCTGCCCAAGTCGCCGCCGCCGAGGGAGCGCTAAACGACAAACTCAATCACCTCCGAGTAGTGGTTGATTCGCTACGCAAGATCTGGAAGGCGCCGGGCGCTGCTTTGGGGATCATCAAGGATGACAAAGTCATACTGAGTGAAGGATTCGGCCAGCGAAGTGTTAAGGATAACCTGCCGGTCACACCGCAGACGCTGTTTGCGATCGGTTCGTGCACCAAGGCTTTCACTACGGCCGCTTTAGGAATATTGGTCGATGAGGGAAAGCTTGAGTGGGACAAGCCGGTCAAACAGTATCTCCCCACTTTCAAGATGTATGATGATTTCGCCACCCAGAGGATGACCGTCACCGACTTGATCACCCATCGTTCCGGACTGCCACGCCATGATTTCATGTGGTACAATTCCACGTTCTCGCGGAAGGACATTTTCAACCGTCTTCAGTATCTGGAACCCAACAAGGACTTCCGCACCGATTGGCAATATCAGAACGTCATGTTTATGACTGCCGGTTACCTGCTCGAACAGGTCAGTGGCGGCACTTGGGAGAGCTTCGTTCGCAGCCGTATATTCGAACCGCTGGGAATGAGGGCGAGCAACTTCTCAGTAGACGAGTCGCAGAAGGCATCCGATTTTGCTTTCCCTTATCGCGAAGTCAAAGACACCGTCAAGTTGATTCCCTTCCGCAGCATCACAGCCGCCGGACCGGCGGGATCG
>CAIVAP010000241.1 GCA_903903945.1 uncultured bacterium
CTGCGGGAATTGATTAAGGCGAAAGAGCTGCCAATTGAGCGGGTGATGGAGTTAGCCATTCAAATCTGCGAAGGGCTGCACAAGGCGCATCAATCCGGCATCGTTCATCGCGACGTCAAACCTGCGAACATCTTGATCGACTCCGATGGCCGCGCTAAGATTCTTGATTTCGGTCTAGCCACAATGCATGGTTGCGATCATTTGACTAAGACCGGTTCAACGCTTGGTACCGTCGGTTACATGTCGCCCGAACAGGTTCGCGGTGAGACCGTTGATCACCGCTCAGACATCTTCTCACTCGGAGTCGTTCTCTATGAGCTGATCACCGGACGACAGCCATTCAGAGGCGACAACGATGCTGCAACATCCCGAAACATCACCGACCACGATCCCGAGCCACTGGCGAGGTATAAGGCGGAAGTGCCGGATGATTTGCAGCGCATAGCGATCAAGATGCTAGCTAAGGACAAGAATTATCGTTATCAGCACGTGGACGACCTAATGGCAGATATGAAAGGGCTTCGCCAGCAACCGGCGTTCCAGGTCCGGACAAAGCAGCCTTCAATTGCGGTGCTTTCTTTTGCCAATCTGAGCTCTGACCCGGAACAAGAATATTTTTGTGATGGAATGGCTGAGGAGATCATTAACGCGCTTTCGCATATGGAAGACCTACAAGTTGTGGCGAGAACATCGGCATTATCTTTCAAGGGACAGGCTATCGACGTCCGCGAGGTCGGCCGAAGACTTGGTGTAAAGACAGTCTTGGAGGGGAGTGTTCGACGCTCTGGGAACCGTTTGCGTATCACAACTCAGCTTGTCGATGTTGCCAGCGGCTATCATCTGTGGTCGGAGAAGTTTGACCGTGATCTGGAGGATATTTTTGTTATTCAGGATGAGATTTCTCTCGCGGTGGTCGAGAATCTAAGAGTCCGACTACAGAAAGGCGATGAGACCAGATTGGCGAAGCGGCACACCGATGACCCTGTTGCTTACAGTCTTTATCTGAAAGGACGCTACTTTTGGAATAAGCGTTCCGATGAGGGTACCAAAAAGGCGATCTCACTTTTTGAGCAAGCAACTCAGGCAGACTCTGGTTACGCGCTGGCCTATGCTGGGCTTGCTGACTGTTACATCATCCTCGGGTATTATGATATTCTTCCTCCCAAGGAAGCCTTTCCCGCAGCAAAGGCGGAGGCGGAGAAGGCCATTGGATTTGACGGTTCACTTGCCGAAGCGCATACCTCTCTGGCAAGCGTGGGGCTGTACTACGATTGGGACTGGCAAGGCGCTGAAAGAGAATTCAAGAATGCCATCGAATTCAATCCCGGCTATTCAACGGCCTACCAATGGTACGCCGAATACTTGGCATTCATGGGAAGATATGATGAATCCATTGCCATGGGCAAGCGGTCGATAGAGCTTGACCCTCTTTCCCCTATTATAGCGTCCAACCTGGCAGGCTTCTACTGGATTGCAGGACAGTATGACATGGCGATAGAGGAGTATCGGAAAACCTTGGAGATGGATTCGAATTTGGCGGTCGCCCGAATATATCTCAGTCTCACCTATGCGGCGGTCGAGCGATATGACGAGGCCATCGCAGAGTGCCAGAAAGGAATTGATCTTTCAGGAGGTGATGATTCGCCTCATCAGGGGATTCTGGGAGCAATTTATGGGCTAGCTGGCAGGATAGATAAGGGACAACAGCTATTGGATCGAGTGATCGCCCTGTCGAAAGACAGGTACATATCCCCTTTTCAAATAGCGACTACTTGCCTTGCCTTGGGTCAGAAAGAGCTGGCCTTCAAATGGCTGGACAGAGCTTATGCAGAGCGAGACCACTGGATCGTGTCGGTGAAAGTAAACCCCATGTTCAGAAGCCTTCGGACAGACGCGAGGTTTATGGAGCTACTCAGAAAAATGAAGCTGGAGCATTGACGGGCGGAGGATGCTGTGCAACCTGACGACGACAACACCCAAGCCGTGACAGTGCTCTGCAAGGGCACGGTCATCAATCATTACCGGATTGTCGAGAAGATTGGCTCCGGTGGGATGGGAGAGGTGTACCTGGCGGAGGATCCTGAACTCGATCGTCGTGTTGTACTCAAGTTTCTTACACCAAAGCTACGGTCAGACCCTGAATTCATCACTCGCTTCAGACGCGAGGCACAGGCGGCAGCTCAGATCAATCATCCAAACGTCGCTACAATCTATGAGGTTGGCGAGCATTGTGGATACCCCTTCATTGCCATGGAGTACCTGTCGGGAGAGACGCTGCAGAAATTACTCGACAAGGAGAGGTCTGGTCTTGCTGCAATAGTCGAATTGGTCGCACAGATCGCTGAGGGTCTCAGCAGCGCACATCAGGCAGGAGTAGTCCACCGTGATATCAAGCCGGCCAACATTCTTATGGACAGGGAAGGACGTCCCAAGATCGTCGACTTTGGATTGGCAATTGTGAAAAACGCCGAGCATCTCACCAAGGCGGGGTCGACGATTGGGACAATAGCCTACATGTCACCGGAACAAGCGCTCGGCGAAACTATCGACCACCGTAGTGATTTATTCTCTCTTGGAGTTGTTTTCTATGAGATGCTGACACAGCACCTTCCTTTCTTGGGAGACACTGATGCAGCCACTCTGCACAAAATCACGCTTGCTGAACCGGAGCCGGTGACCAGTTATCGAGTCGACGCGCCGCAGGCATTGGCGCTGATAGTCTCTAGACTGCTCCAGAAGGACCCGTCGCACCGATATCAGAGCGCAGCGGAACTTGCAAGTGACCTTCGCCAATGGGAAGCGACCGGGGCTATGCCCACACAAGTCGCGTTGCCGAGGAAACCAGGAAGAAGAGACAAAGCTAAGGTTACGGCCTTGACGGCATTGGTAGTTTTGAGCATTGCCGCGGTCTACTGGTTTTTTCATTCGAAGGAACCCTCAGAAGGGGGAAAACAAATCCTGGCCATTTTGCCGTTCGAGAACCTCGGTCCTCCTGACCAGGAATATTTCGCAGACGGGCTGACTGAGGAAATCCTATCACGACTCTCCTGCATTTCCGACTTAGGTGTTATCTCCAGAGGCAGTACGATTCAGTACAAGAATAACACAAAGAACTCAAAGAAGATCGGTTCCGACCTGGGCGCTAATTACATAGTGGAGGGTGCAGTCCGCTGGGATACCCAAAGCATTCCGAATAAGGTCCGCATCAGCGCCCAACTTATCAGGACAAAAGATGCAGTTGTCGTCTGGAGTCGCCAATACGACGAGGTATTCAGCGAGATTCTCAGAGTACAGTCGAACATTGCCGAGCGCGTCGCTTTGGGACTCAATCCGGCTTTGAAAGGATCTGATTACGGCGCCCTGACTTTACCTTTATCCGAGAGCAGTGAAGCGTATGATTTCAGTCTGCGCGGAAAACAGTACTTTCAGGATCTGACGAGAGAAGGGCTGGTCAACGCTGAGGAAATGTACAACAAAGCCATCACCCTGGATCCAGGGTTTGCTCTCGCCTACGCCATGTTGGGGCGTGTCCACACCGAAATGTACTGGTGGTTCTATGATCGCAGCGATGAAAGACTGAGAAAGGCGGAACAGAAAATCACAAAAGCGTTGGAACTTGCTCCGGATCTGCCGGAAGCCCATGCCGCACTCGGGTATTTCTATTACCACGGAAAGCTCGACTATGATTCCGCGCTCATTCAATTCAAAGAGGCATCAACAAGACAGCCGGGCAACGGCGACCTTCTGGAAGCGATTGCTTTGGTGCAAAGGCGAAAAGGTTTGTGGAAGGAATCAGTTGCCGGCTTGGAGCAGGCGGTGGTTCTCAGTCCGCGCGATGCCAGCCTGCGTGCTGAGATAGCTGCAACTCTAATCAGCATGCGCTCCTATGCAAAAGCAGACAGTCAGTTGGCAATCTCGCTACAGATTTCACCCGATTTGCAGTTAGCATATTACCACCGCTTCATGCTTTTTCTCTTGTGGAAAGGAGACACAAGAGCCGCGCGACAGGTTGTCGAGGAAGCATTACGCAGAAATCAGCTTTGGTGGGGAATGGTACGTTACGAACTCCTTGCAGATGTTATCGAAGAAAAGTATGACCAAGCCCTGTCTCGTTTGGACAAGATCGGTCAATCAATCGGATCCGCAGCTATTGATATCGCAGAATTTCATTGCCGCAAGGGAGACATCTATCGATACCAGCATCGCACGGAACCCATGCGCACCGAATACGATTCAGCGAGAATAACTTTGGAGAAAGCGCTGCGTGATGATCCAAAGGAAGCATGGTATCATGCACTGCTGGGTAGAGCTTTAGCCGGGCTGGGTGAGAGAGAGAAAGCAATTAGCGAAGCGCGCCTTGCCGTCAACCTGCTGCCGGTGACGAAAGACGCATTCGACGGTACTGATCTGATCGGCCAACTGGCGGAAACTTACATGCTCGTAGGTGAATTTGATGCCGCAATAGACCAGCTTGCAATCGGGTTGGGTATGCCATCATTCATGTCTGTCCCCTTGCTCAGAGTCTGGCCCGAATACAAACCTCTGGCAAACGTTCCTCGCTTCCAGAGTTTGCTGGCTGAGTATCAGCATGATGGGGATAAGGAGTGAGTCGAGACTCCCGGAACGGTATAGGTTAGAACGGAGTAGGCTAGTGGAGCATCATAATGACAGGACCCAGGCTGTGACAGTGCTCTCCAAGGGCACGGTCATCAGTCACTACCGAATCGTCGAGAAGATCGGCGCCGGTGGGATGGGAGAGGTGTATCTGGCCGAGGATACCGAACTCAATCGCCAGGTAGCGCTCAAGTTCCTTTCCCCTCATCTCTGTCAGGATGCCGATTGTCGAGCACGCTTCAAGCGTGAAGCACAGGCTGCAGCAAAACTGAATCATCCCAATATAGGGACTATATATGAGGTCGGCGAGTTCAATGGCCGTCCATTCTTTGCAATGGAGTATGTCGAGGGACAACCTCTCAGCGAACTGCTCAAACAGGGTGATTGCTCGCTTGACAAGGTGATCGACTTGTCGCTGCAGATCTGCGAAGGATTGCAGGAAGCGCACAAAGTCGGCATTACCCATCGCGACATTAAGCCCGCCAACATACTTGTTGGCCAGTCGGGACGCGCCAAGCTGGTCGACTTTGGACTGGCCTCCGTAGCTGGCGCCGACAAGCTGACGAAAGAAGGTTCGACTCTGGGCACCATCGGCTACATGCCACCGGAACAAGTACAAGGTAAGCCAACGGATCATCGCTCCGACCTCTTCTCGTTCGGTGTAGTGCTGTATGAGTTGATCAGCTGCAAACCGCCTTTCAAGGGTGAAACCCCTGCTGCAACTATGAATGCGATAGCGCAACAAACTCCCGAGCCGCTTGCTCGTTACAAGGCAGGTGTTCCAGATGAGTTGCAGAGGATCGTATCGAAGCTGCTGCAGAAAAATCCAACCCTAAGATACCAGACGGCTGCTGATGTCATCAGCAATCTGATGGCCTTGAAGGTAACGAGCCAACTCTTGACCGGAGCGCCAGTCAGAAAGAACCGGACTTGGCGTCTCGTAGTCGGAGTTGCAGTTCTCGTGCTTCTCGCGGTAGCTGCCTATGGCATCTTCAAATCCAACATCTTTACTGGTGAGAAGGCGACCTCTCAGCGGAAGATGCTGGCGGTTTTGCCGTTTGAGAATCTCGGCTCACCTGACGATGAATACTTTGCTGATGGTATCACCGACGAGATAACTGGCAAGCTTGCGGCGATTCATGAACTGGGAGTGATTTCGCGCACCAGCACGATGCTTTACAAGCATACGACCAAAAGCCTCCGAGAGATTGCCAAGGAGTTGGGTGTTGATTACGTGTTGGAGGGGACGCTTCTTTGGGACAAAGGGCGCGATACCAGTCGCGTGCGAATACTCCCAAAATTGATAAGGGTATCCGATGAAACACACCTGTGGGCAGAAACGTATCAGCGACCGCTGACCGATATCTTTGCGATGCAGTCAGATATTGCCACCCGGATTGCCGAGGCGATGAACATCACCCTGCTCGCATCGGAGAACCCTGCCCTGCAAGTGATGCCGACGCGGAACCTTGATGCGTATCAGGCATATCTGCGCGGACTTGACTACTGGATAGGACAACCGGATCGAACGAGGCAGGCTGGCCAATTGGCGGTGCAAATGCTTCAGAAGGCGGTAGGACTTGATTCCACCTTCGCTCTGGCTTATGCCCACCTCGCATACATTCATGCCGAGATGTACTGGTATAGATACGACCCTATCCAAGAGCATCTCGCGCAGGCCAAGGTCGCCGTAGATCGGGCACTTGAGTTGCAACCGAATCTTCCCTGGGCGCACGCCGCACTCGGCTACTACTACTTTTGGCGTTTCCGGGACTACGACCGGGCCTTGGAGCAGATCGCCCTTGCCGAAGTCGGACTCCCAAGCGATCCGGATGTTCTGGGAGCTAAGGCCTATATCTGGCGACGACAGGGGAAGCTCCGGGCTGCGGCTGAACAACTGGAACGGGCATTCCGTCTGAACCCACGAGATGCCGAACTGTGCCGCGAGATTGCCTCGACTTATGGCTTTCTCCGAGAGTATGCGTCAGTAGAGAAGTTCTACAACCTGTCAATTGCTCTTGTGCCAGATCAAGTCGACGCATACGTGAACAAAGCCTATAATCACCTTCGGTGGCGAGGTGACACCAGTTTGGCTAGGACGACTCTGGCTTTGATCCCCAAGCAAGATGATGATGACACGCGGGATTCCTGGTATTGGCTTCATATATTTGAACGAAATTACGCTGCCGCCCTAAGGGAACTCACACTAATGTCTCCGGTGTCGGAAATTGGCCAGATGCACTTTAATCCGAAAGCTCAACTCAGAGCGATTGTCTATGACTTCATGAATGATCCACACCATGCTTACGTCTATTTCGATTCTGCGCGCGCCATTTTGGAAAACGAACTCACCGTGCGGCCGGACGATGATCGCGTTCATGGTTCGCTAGGCATTGTGTATGCAGGTTTGGGACGCAAGAATGACGCAATCCGTGAAGGCAAATTGGGCGTCGAGCTTTGCCCTGTCTCCAAGGATGCCCTTCTGGGGGCGTATCGAGTGGAGTATCTTGCTTTGATGTACGTCATGGTCGGCGAGTATGATGCTGCTTTGGACCAAATAGAGTATTTGCTCTCGATTCCCTCTGATTTCTCGGTCCCGTGGCTCCGCCTTGATCCCCGATACGATCCGCTGCGCAAGCTGCCACGCTATCAGAAGCTGTTGGAGAAGTATGCAACCTGACGACGACAAGACGCAAGCCGGGACGGTGATTTCTAAAGGTACCATCATCAATCACTACCGAATCGTCGAGAAAATCGGCGCCGGTGGGATGGGAGAGGTCTACCTCGCCGAGGACATGAGTCTCAATCGCAAGGTTGCACTTAAGTTTCTTTCCTCTCATCTCTGTCAGGACGCTGATTGTCGGGCACGCTTTAAGCGTGAAGCACAGGCAGCGGCGAAACTGAATCATCCTAACATAGGGACTATATATGAGGTCGGCGAGTTCAATGGCCGACCATTCTTTGCGATGGAGTATGTAGAGGGTCTATCGCTACGGGAGCTAATCGAAAATGGGAGTCTAACCGACGAACGTGCTGTTGACCTCGCCATCGGAATCTGTGAGGGGCTCAGTAAAGCTCATCAGACAGGGGTTGTCCATCGGGACATCAAGCCTGGCAACATTTTGCTCGATGCC
>CAIVAP010000242.1 GCA_903903945.1 uncultured bacterium
CTGCGGGAATTGATTAAGGCGAAAGAGCTGCCAATTGAGCGGGTGATGGAGTTAGCCATTCAAATCTGCGAAGGGCTGCACAAGGCGCATCAATCCGGCATCGTTCATCGCGACGTCAAACCTGCGAACATCTTGATCGACGCCGATGGCCGCGCCAAGATCCTTGACTTCGGTCTGGCAAGTGTTGCCGGTTCCGACCACCTGACCAAAACCGGTTCAACTCTGGGCACAATTGGTTACATGTCTCCCGAACAGGTTCGCGGTGAGCAAGTCGATCATCGCTCTGACATCTTCTCATTTGGTGTGGTTCTCTACGAACTGGTCACGGGCAAGCAGCCATTCAAAGGCGACAACGATACGGCGACATCGCGCAACATCATCGATCACGATCCGGAACCCTTAGCACGGTACAAATCGGGGGTCAACGCCGAATTGCAAAGAGTGATTAACAAAGCCCTGTCCAAAGACAAGAGCACACGGTACCAGCACGCCGACGAATTGGCGGCAGACCTGAAACAACTGCTGTCACCAAGCGGCCCACTCCCAGTCAAACGTTCGCGCAAAATGCGGATAGTGGTGCCGCTGTTTATCGTGATTGTCTTGTCAACAATCGCGCTGGTTTTCAAACCGTGGGAATTGGTGAACAAGTCCTCCGACGAGGCAACAACTGAGAACGAACGAGTTGTAGTTGTGCCATTCCGCAATCAAACCGGCGATCCGTCGCTTGATCCGTTGGGAAAGATGGTTGCCGATTGGACGACGCAGAGTCTATTACAAACGGGACTGGCCGAAGTGGTTCCGCCAGAAGCGCTGGGGGGACTCGATGCCAGCAAAGGCATCCGCTCGGTGGTCGATGCCACTGGTGCAACCCTGCTTGTTACCGGATCCTATTATAAAGTCGGCGATTCTATTCAGTTTCAGGCACAAGTGATGAAAGCAGACGGAAGCCTCTTGCAGGCCATCGAACCGATTTATGCGTCTACCGGAAGCGTGATGGTCGGAATAGAGGCAGTGCGTCAACACACGCTCGGGGCCCTGGCTTCGGAATTAGACTACAGGGTGCAAGAACTGGGGGCGTTGGGGTCGCGCATTCCCAAATACGAAGCCTACCAGGAGTATATTCGAGGGGCCGATCTATTCTTTTCCAAACACGACTGGGGTGCATGTCTAGAGCCTTTCAGCCGTGCTTACAACCTTGACACTTCATTCATGCTGCCGCTTATTTACAAGGGTTATGCTTATATGGGCATTTCGCAGTACAAGCAAGTAGATTCTCTACTCCATTTTCTTAGTCAACGCCGCGCTTCCTTAGGGCGCCTTGAGCTCTTTGTTCTTGACGAGTGGAATGGACGATTGTCGGGTAATCTGGCTCAAGGTCTTTCAGCCATGCGACAGGCCGGGAAATTGGCGCCCCAGTCCTTTTATGCATTTGAATGGGGTTACTGGGCTCTCGCGAATAATCGCCCCAGAGAATGCCTTGAAGCATTAAAAGGACTTGACGCGCGGAATCAGTGGGACGTCTATTGGACAAATCTCGCCGAGTCATATCACCTGCTGGGCGAACATGAAAAGGAGTTAGAGCCGGCGAGAGAGGGTCGTCGCCATTTTCCGACATCATCTTTCCCTTACTTTGGTGAACTTTACGCGCTGGCAGCCATGGGACGAATGGACGAGTTGCGAGAACTTATCGAAGAGCGAACTACCCTCCGCGGAATCAGCACACCAGCCGGTGTCAGACGTCTTGCAGCAGCGGAGTTGCGGGCGCACGGTCACGAAGACCAAGCGATGACGCTGCTGGACGAGGCGATTCGCTGGTATGAGAGCCAATCGCCAGAGAAACTGGGTTCGTTCCGGGAATCACACGCATTGACGATGTATAACGCCCGCCGCTGGGACAGGGCCAAGATCATCTATGAGGAACTGGCCAAGAAGGTTCCCAAGGACTCGGCAGCCGGCTGGGGTTATGAGAGCGTCCTTGGCTTCATAGCGGCACGTCAAGGTGACAGAACAAGGGCGATGGAAGTCTCGGAGTGGCTAAAGAACTTAAAGCTGCCGTATTTGTTTGGCGCCAACACATACCAACGCGCCTGTATCGCTGCAATTCTCGGGGACAAGGAGCAAGCTGTTGCCTTGCTTAAGGAGAGTTTCCTGCAAGGAAGTGAATTTGGCATCTGGGTACATAGGAATTTTGACCTCGAGTCTCTGTGGGACTACCCGCCTTTCATTGAATTCCTGAAGCCGAAGGGTTGATGATTATGGAGAGCAGCGACAGATAAATGCAGCCTGACGATGACAAGACGCAATCAGTGATCGTGCTCTCGAAGGGCACGGTCATCAATCACTACCGCATTGTTGAGAAGATCGGTTCCGGTGGCATGGGTGAGGTCTACCTTGCCGAAAAACATAGAGCTATGCTAATTCAGAATAGCAGGCCCATCAGCCTGCTATTGACTACACTTGCTGCGCGAGGTAGTTTTGGATACCCATCTGACTGATCTGGTCGAACTGCGCTTCGATCCAGTCGAGATGGTCTTCCTCGTCCTTGAGAATTGACTCCAGCAACTCACGTGTGGCGTTGTCATCGGAATTAGCGGCCTGCTTAACACCGGCGTTGTAAACAGTCACAGCGCCCTGTTCGGCGGCAAGGTCCTGCTTGAGTTGTGCTTCAACATTCGCGCCGATATGGATGTCCTTGAGTTTGCTCACCTGCGGTTGCCCTTCAAGAAAGATGATTCGGGCGATCAGTTTCTCGGCATGATGCATTTCAGTGACGGCGCGCTTTTCAATGGCTTCGTGAAGCTTGCCGTAGCCCCAATTGCTGCACATCTCGGAGTGCACCATATATTGGTTGATTGCAGTCAGCTCATCAGCGAGCAGGTTGTTAAGCGTGGCGATTATTTCGGGTTTACCTTGCATTTTCCATTCCTTTCTTCATGCGTACTTCTGCTTGGTCATCGAAACGATTATACATGGTCACCTAAGGCAAGTCAATAGAATGCGGGTGGCATAGTTGAAAGCGCAATTCTATGTAAATGGGGACGACTTGCTTTTGGTGGAAAGTCGCGGCTGAAGCCGCTCCTACAGCCACAGTGTCTACACTGCTAATGCGTCTTGTAAGAGCAGCTTAAGCTGCGATCCAGTTCTACACTCAGAGGCAAGGGGCTTATTTCTCGGTCATAACGCTTCGATAGACGAAGCCCGCCAGAATCGCACCCAGAATCGGAGCCAACCAGAACAGCCAGAGTTGCGACAATGCCCAGTCGCCTACGAAGATCGCGGGACCGGTCGAGCGCGCCGGATTGACAGATGTGTTCGTTACCGGGATACTAATCAAGTGAATCAACGTCAAGCAAAGGCCGATGGCAATCGGTGCAAATCCCGCCGGAGCGCGTTTGTCGGTAGCGCCGAGGATGACAATCAGGAACATGAAAGTCAACACGACTTCGGTAATAAGGCATGCCAGAAGCGAATACCCACCCGGTGAATGCTCTGCAAAACCGTTTGATGCCAGACCGCCGGCAATATCAAATCCTTCTCTGCCGCTGGCGATGAGATACAGAAGTCCAGCTGCTACAATCGCGCCGATAACCTGCGCGATAATGTATGGCAGTAATTCCGAACCGGGGAAACGTCTCCCCGCCCACAAACCGAACGAGACCGCCGGATTGAGATGACACCCGGAGATGTGGCCGATAGCATAGGCCATGGTCAACACCGTGAGTCCAAATGCCAACGCCACACCGACGAAACCGATGCCAAGCCCCGGGAACGCTGCCGCAAGCACAGCGCTGCCGCAGCCGCCGAGAACAAGCCAGAAAGTGCCGATAAATTCGGCAAAGGCACGCTTGCTCAGTGACATAATGACCTCCTTGTCAAGTTGCTAGATATGAACGGATCCGAGATTGATGCCGGATCAATAGAAATGAATGATTTTATCAGAAAGCTTGTGAGTCACTTGTTCCTCCTTGAAAGGTGAATATGGAGTCCTATTCAACTCCGCAGGATCATGTCAATGCACTTCTCAGGGCAGATGGCCACGCAAAGGCCACAGCCGAAACAGTAGTCGCGGTCGACATTGATTTTGTCTTCAACCATCGTGCGGGTCAGAAAGTAGCAAACATCGACGCACAATCCACAGTGCGTGCAGTTATCGAGATCGGTGATCTCGATGAGCTTTCCGCGATCGCACTTATCAGTTGGATCAAGGAAATATCCGCAGCAATCGTCACAGCAGAAACAGATGCCGTCAGTTATGGTCCTATTCTGGTCGTTGCGAAACGGCCGAGTCACCAAATACTTGGTTTCCGTTTCCTTCAGAATCTCATCTACCTGCGAACGGGTGATTTCTTTCTTACCCGAGCCACTGCCCTGATCTTCCTGATTGAACATGAGGCAAACGTCCATGCGCGACCGAAAACAGCCGCCACGTCCCTCACGGCAACCACAGTTGGAAACCCAGAACTGGTCGTGAGTATCGACCAGCGCCCTAGCTTCGTCCCAAGTACAGACATAATGAAGTGTTAAATCTTGTGTGTCCATTCCGCCTCCGGCATAGCCCAATATACGCCAAGAGGTAGTCAGATGGGTAGAAGAATCTGATCGGCGTCCATGAGGAGGCTCCGCAAATCGATTTGATTGGTGCTGACTGTGCATTCAATAATCCCAGGAATTGGTCTATGCTATATCAAGGAGAATATGCCGTGTCGTGCACAGGAAGAACGGGAAGGCAACATTACGCAAGTTCCGCCAATAGCGGGATTCACCCTTATTGAATTGGTTTTGATCATCGTGGTTTTGGGAATCATGGCCACGATCGCCATCGCCAAGTATCAAGATCTCGCTACGGATGCATGAATAAGCGCCTGCAAGGCGGCGCTTGGCGGATTACGGGGCGGAATATCAACATGGTATGGCAAGCAGGTGGTGGCCGGGCAAGCGGCCCCATTGTGGCCACCCATCGACACGCTACGTTCCGTAGGCAGAGTGGTGATCAACCAAATACCGCCGAATCCGTTTCAGAAACCGGACTCTGCGCCTGATTCGATAGTGCTGGGCGTTACTCGAGGCGTGACAGTTGGAACGCGCGGTAGCTGGGCTTACAAAGCCAGCACCGGCGAAATCTGGGCCAACACAAACACGGCCATCGGAACCAGCAGCGGTTGTTCTGGTACGACTAGTACCTACCTAAACGAAAACACCTGGTGACCCTGTCAGTCACTCTCATTCAATAGCTCGCGATCTGCCGTGACCAGCGGCAAACTGAAACGTCCACTCGGCGCTCTTCTTTACATAAGGACCAGTCCTTAGAGCCACCGTATCCCTTGGCCACGACATAGTCACTTGATTCAAGCCAATAATGCTGCCGAGGCTTTGCCTGAGCTAATGGCTACCCCTTCTCAGGAGAGATGATGCCATAAGTACAGTCATCCAAATCGAGTTGCGCTCCCGAATACATTCTGAGCGAGGGACACTTGTAGAAAAAGCCTTCCGCAACCAGAGCTTGCACAAACGGCGTCTTCATTTCGGGAATGCCGATCAAGATCGGCTTGTCATGGAACCGACTGAGAATGGTCTTGAGCAGAGCAACAGCCACGTCAGGACTCTTCGCCACAAGCGGGCCAACAGCCACGCTACCGTCGGCGCGCGGCTTGACGAACGCATAAGCGGACAGTTGCCCGTCTCCGACTGCAAAAAGTGAGTCGCGGAAATCGTCGCAGAAACGAGTTAGAACGGCGCTCCGATCGATTTGCGAATGCTCACGATCAAAACGCACGATTTCACCAGTCGTCACTGTCAGCAATTTTCCCGGCTGAGAATCGCACGGTGATGGTGGTCTCACGAACCGGAGGGAGAGGTATTTATCATAGAAGCCGAGTCGGCGATAAAGCGACACGGCCGGGAAGACACCGTTTAGTTCGATGGTTTTGGTGCCTCTGTCCTTAAGGTAAGTAATCGCGTGAGCAAACAGCGCCTCACCGATTCCGGTGTTGCGATGGTTTTTCAAGACGATTAGCGTGCCCAAGAATCCGTAGTCACCGTGCTGGGTGGTCGTGATAATGCCGACACGACGCAGAGTTCCTCGCGCGACAAAGCAGCCATCCGGGGCAAGACTAATCAGCCGCTCGAAATCCGAGCGCAGATAACCCCAACTCTCGGCATCGGTCAGCGCAACCGCGAAATCGAGGTCGTCGCGCATCATCGGTGATATGCTGATAGCCATTGAACTAATTCACTTCGTCCTGTGTACTCAAGTTGCTCTCTTTCGAATCTAATTACAGAGGAGCATACCGTCAAGACAAAACGGAGATCTCTGATTGTCGCAACCGCGTGGTTTCAACTTCGTATATTGTACGCAAGGAGGAGACATGAATCCAGCGATACACGGTGCAATAATTGCCGCCAGGAAAAGGCAGCAAGAGGAAGAGGAGCAGAAATTGACTCAATACAACGCCGAGGACCTGAATGGTTGGGAGTTCAAAATAGTCCATTCGACATTTGGTAGGTTCCGCAATGCTGAGGTCATCAGCCGACTGATGGAAGAAGAGGCGCGGAACGGCTGGGAGATGGTTGAGAAATTCGATGACTACCGCATTCGATTCAAACGCCGCACCGACAAGCGTGCGCTCCACTCGGGTGGCGGTGTAGATCCGTATCGTACCAACTACGGCACAAGCCAGATTATACTCCCGCTAGTCGCCGTCGGAGTGGCTTTGGCGCTGGCGGCCGCTCTGTTTTTCCTTAAAAACGACTCCGCAGAATCTTCTGCAACGCCTTATCTACCGTTTGTCATTTTCGGTGTCATAACGGTGCTGATAGTGGTAATGATCGTGTTGCGACGGAAGTGACGGAGCCATGAAGTCGCGTCAACAGGAATCGTGTCGCGTTATCACGGACTACCAATCAGCGTACCCTGACCCGATTGTGCTAAGCGTAGGTGATGAAGTCACTATTGATGATCGCGAGTCCGAATGGAGCGGCTGGATCTGGTGCACTTCGCGTCAGGGCAGAAGCGGCTGGGTTCCGGAGAAATATGTCCGGCGCAATGGTAGTAGCGGCACCGTGCTTCGTGACTACGACGCAACTGAACTGTCGGTGACGAAGGGTGACGCGTTGACGATCATCGATGAGGAGAGTGGCTGGTTATTGTGCCGAACGGCGGACGGTCGTTTGGGATGGGTGCCGAAACAAAACGTCGGACCTGTGCGTAAGACCTGACAAAGTGAAAGAGAGTTGACCCATGACTGATGCTGAAACCAGACCCGAGTCTGCTGCACGTGACAAGAAGGATCTCAGGCAGCTATTCCAGCAGATACAGGGATATTTCTCGCCGAAAATCATCGGCGAAGTGAATGACGTCTATGTCAAGGTTACAAAGGTGAAGGGTGACGATGTTCCCTGGCACACGCACGACCGCGAAGATGAGCTATTCTATATCTTCAAAGGGTCTCTCGTCATGGAGATCGCCAATAAAGAAGCTTTCACGTTGAACGCAGGCGAACTCTTCATAGTGAAGAAGGGGGTTAGACATCGCGTATACTCTCGCGACGAGTGCTGGGTGCTGCTGGTCGAGAACAAGGAGACCAAACACACAGGTGATGTCGCAAGCAGTATCACCAAGTCAATCGAAGACCAGTCTTGACTTTAGTGTTGCTCCGCAAAACCGGCAGATGATCCGGCTTAGTGCTTTCCGCGATTAATCTCCACTCAAGAACTGGCTGATACATACGAAGGCAAGGCAGATTCGTGTTGGTGATGACGCGATTGCGGGAGAAACTCGGAGTTCGGAGCGGCTGCTTTCGATGTTCTTATTCTTTCTTCCCCTGTATCATCTGGGCGATCTGCGCAGCCTTCAGGAGCAAAACAATTCTGGCGCGTGAATCATAATTCTATAAGGGAGTACGTCTCGGAACTATTCTTAAACGGTACGACAACGGATGTCGGATAACTAATGCGATTGCAATGAGTTACCGATTTCGACGCGTTTTCGACAATTCGGAGTGTTTTGGGTCGCGTCTGACAGGATTTGACAGTGATGGAGTCGATATAGTGAATGGCAGGGGGAAACTGCCAAACGCGCCGCACTGCCGGGTCACAGTTAACGTATGCAGCAACATTCGGCGCAAACAAAAGCGGGAGCAAATGACAATGCCCACAGCGGGAAGCAAAATGAAATCCTTCTATCGCAAGATGCTGCTTGTCCAACTCGGCAAGGAGGGTAGCCAGCAGAGTCGACGGGCTTCCATCGATCGCAAATGCGCTCAGGATAGCGTCGCCGCCAAGACCATTCTCATCATCGACGATGAGCAGTCGGCCCTGGAACTGGCGAGTCATATTCTCGTGAGCGACGGTTTCAGAGTTCGCTTGGCTTCGACCGTGAAGGATGGAAAGGCCATCCTGCAATCAGATTCCGAAATCAACCTTGTCATCACCGATCTGCGCATGCCCGAAGAAGATGGTTTTTCATTGCTGGAGTTTCTCCGGGAGAATCTCCGCTTTGGTCACATTCCCGCCATTGTCTCTTCCTGTTGCTCGCATCAGGACAAGGTTTCCCGCGCCATTGAACTGGGCGCCGCAGACTTCTTGTCAAAACCCTTCAACGCCGAGTCTCTCTTGAGCCGCGTGCACCGCGTGTTTGAGCGAACCAAGGGGGTGGTTCTGGTTGTGTTTGAAGACGACTTGCAGAGGTCGATGTTGATCCGAACCTTGAGCACGGCGGGCTTTGAAATCGTCGCTGCCAATACCGGCGCACAGGCCCTGAGCGTGCTGGCGGGAAAAAGTGTCAGGCTGGTTATTGCAGAGTTGGTGCTCGAAGACATGACGGGCTTGGATCTGATGATGGAGGCGCAGGGGACCACATCCGCAGCGCCATTTTTGTTCCTCAATGATTCGATAGCTCGCGTGACTGACGATGATATCCGCTCGGCAGGCGGATTTGGTCTGATCGATCGGCCACTGAGCAACGTTGATATCTTGCACAAGGTCAAGGTGGTCTGCGCGACACGGTCCTGACCATGATATTGTAACGCGGAGTCCCAAATCTGTGTGTTGTTGAGCAAGGAATAGTGGCATCAGGTGGTTACGGCGGAACTGACCTAGCGCGATCTGGTCAGGGATTTTGCTTGCGAAAGAATTTGTTGAGATCAAGTTGCCTGCAGGAAAGGAGAGACTGGAGAATGAGAATCAAACTGAATTGGATTTTGGTCTTTGCGGTGCTCGCAGCAATAGTCGTCTCGACAGAGGGCTTGGCGGAGAGAAGAGTGGTGGTGCGGAAGGGCCCAAAGAGGACGCATGTGGTGGTGAAAAAACGCCACGTCGTCAGACCACACGTGGTTACTGCGCTTCCACCACAACACATCAAAGTCGTCGTCAAAGACAATGACTACTTCTTTCACTCCGGCGCCTGGTACACCCACGGTCCGGCTGGCTACAAACTGATCATCGCTCCCCGTGGCGCACGCGTGAAGGTCCTTCCGGTCGGCTATGCCGTTGTCGTGATCGGCGGTATTAACTACTATCACTACTATGGCGCCTACTACCGCTTTGATGATCAGACGGCCGAATACTATGTTGTCGATCCTCCGGAAGAAGTGCAGACAACTGATGTTTTGTATCTGGTTGACGGCGATATCCTCAAGGGGACATATCTCGGCGGCAATGAAGATACGGTTCAGTTCCAGGTTGGCGAGGATGTGAACGAAATTGATCTCACCGATATCGTTTCCATTTCGTTTGAACCGCCGTCGGAATAGGAACGCTGGACTCGAATAGCGCTACGGAGCCTGTCATTCTTGCGAAAGCGGGAATGCAGGCTCTTGCTTATTTTGCTGTCGTGAGGTGGCGGGAACGGACCCAGGGCACGCTGCGGGGGACTGGCGTATCGCATCGAGCAAAGACATCAGGAGCGCTAAGATCCTGACCCGCAAGACTTCTTACCCGCCAGCACGAATAAGTGTTTGGAAGTCGGATAGGTGCTGTCGGTTACGGTCTTGGATAGGATGATTTCAAAGCCGGCCTCCCCTATCAGTCGCAAGTTGGTGTCGGCGTCAAAGTGGCTCCAATACATCGGGGAACCATGATAGTTGTCGTCGATGTCATGTTCAATGTCATTCGCGCCCAAACAGAGAAGCGCCAGACCGCCGGGCTTCAGCAGCCGATAAAAGTTCTGCAGAAGCTGCGGGTGCTCCTGTCGCGGAATGTGGATGATGGCATAATATGAGCAGACGGCATCAAAGAAGCCATCGGGCAGATCCAAGTCGACAATATCATGGCAGATGAATTTGGCATCCGGCACCAGTTGTCGAGCCATCTCGATTTGGGCCTGCGCGAAATCAACTCCGGTAACATCGAAGAGTTGACTCATGATTCTGGCCACTGGCACTCCCGCGCCGCAACCGGCATCAAGGACCTTGGCACCAGCGGGCAATCGCGTAACCAGTTCCTGAAGCAGCAAGACATCCTCTGATGTTTCCGGGCGCGAAGCCAGGTATTCGGCAACGATGGCGTTGTATCCGGCTTGCACGAGTTTCTTGTGGTCCATGGTTGGATCCTCTCTACATAATTCCTTAGAGATGGCGGAGTCGGCGGTTAATGCCGATCAAAGCCTGGCCAGACAGCGGCGAGCTTTCACAACTAAGAGAAACGGAACTTCCTGGCTCCGGTTATCGTATCAGAGTCTATTACGAAGCGCGCTCGTCGCGCCGTGCACGCTTGCTTGGATACCAAGCATAAGGAGGACAGAGTATGAGCACAACAGTAATATGGGAGAGAATGAAATGACCCTGAGCACCATCGACGAGCCACAGCGCAAGGCTGCAAAAGTCGCAGGATTCGCTTTCCTGTTCGCGATGGCGATCGTGGTCATTGCAAACTATGGCATCAACTTTCGCCTCATCATCCCGGGCAACGCTGTGGATACCGCCCGGAACATCGTGGCGCACGAAACACTGTTTCGTATCAACATCGCCTGCAATCTGATCTACGTTGTGACCGTTGTGGTGCTGCTCGCAGCGCTCTACGTGATCCTCAAGCCAGTGAATCGGACCCTTGCCTTGGTTGCGGCATTCTGCAGGCTGGTATTAACCTTGATGTGGGGTGTTACCGCGCTCAACGCGCTTAGTGCTCTGCGGCTTTTGGGTGACGCTGCCTATCTGCCAGTCTTCAATGCAGATCAATTGCAGTCCTTGGCGAGGCTGCACCTCGCCGCGAGCTGGGACGCGTATTATGTTGGTCTGCCGTTTTGGGGATTGGCCTCCACGGTTTGCAGCTACCTCTGGTTCAAGTCAAGGTATATCCCGAGAGCATTGGCTGCCTTCGGTGTGATATCGTCTGCATGGTGCGTGATCTGTGCTTTCGCTTTCATCGTTTTCCCCCACTTCGACGTGATGGTTGGCCTGTCGTGGTTCGATGTGCCTATGGTTATCTTCGAAATAGCACTGGGCCTTTGGCTTCTAATTAAGGGATTAAGGCCAGTTGGGATAGCTGATCGGGGTGCAAACGTTGTCGAGCCATTGATGTAGCTGAAAGAGTAGAAAGAAGTGACAATCTGGTGGCCATGGCTCGTCAGAAGTTTGCAGATACGCGGAATGAATTCACCCTGCGATCGTCTACGTTGACTTGAGTTGATACTATTGGACGTAAGGAGGCTCGTCTAGTCTCCGAGGAGTTGTCTTGAAAGCAATCGTACGCACAAAATATGGATCTCCCGACATCCTGGAACTGAAAGAAGTCGACAAGCCCGCTCCAAGAGACAATCAAGTTTTGGTAAGGATACGTGCGGCGTCAGTGAACCCACTTGACTGGCACATTCTGCGTGGCAAGCCATTTCTGGTCCGACTTATGGGTTTTGGATTTCTAAAACCTAAACATCAAATGCTCGGGGCCGACATAGCTGGCCGGATTGAAGCTGTCGGCAGAAACGTAACCCAGTTTAAGGTGGGTGACGAAGTCTTTGGCTCGGGCATGGGTGGATTTGCAGAATACGCGTGTTTTCGCGAAGACAAATTGGCGCTAAAGCCGGCAGCTATGACATTTGAGCAAGCTGCGGCCGTACCAGTCGCAGGGCTCACTGCATTGCAGGGGCTTCGCGAGCACGGGCGAATACAGTCTGGACAACATGTGCTGATCAACGGCGCGTCAGGAGGAGTAGGCACATTTGCGGTGCAGATCGCCAAGGCGCTAGGAACTCACGTAACCGGCGTGTGCAGCGGGCGGAACTTAGAAATGGTTCGGTCGATTGGCGCAGACCAGGTGATCGACTACACGAAAGAAAACTTCTGGCGGAGCGGAAAGGAATACGATCTAATCCTTGACAATAATGCCGGCCGGTCATTGTTGAAACCTCTGCGTGCCCTGAACTCCACAGGGACCTACGTGTTTGTGGGGGGCTCGGCCTTTGTTTTGCCGATGCTGCAGCAATTGATTCTCAAGCCGTTCTATTCAAGGAAGAATGGGCAAAGAAATTTGGGGATGATGGCGAACGTGAACCAGAAAGATTTGGCTTTCCTAAAGGAGCTTTTTGAAGCCGGCAAAGTAATGCCCGTAATAGATAGACGCTACACCCTGAGTGAGGTTCCCGAAGCTATTCGGTATCTTGAAGAAGGACACGCCCGAGGAAAAGTCGTTATCACTGTGTGAAGTGTGAACCCATGTTTTGAAATATGACCGTCAACCGCCCGGCGACTGACGCCGATTGACTTTATGTCAGGGGTGCAGAACTCCTGATCTGCGAGACTGTGCTGATTTCCAATTGTCGACCCGAAGTCCGGATTTGTGAATTCGCACTTGCTTCGCGCAGGGACAAGGATTATACTGTTTTCAGGTAAATATAAAGGAGGTCTTCCATGTTCCCAAAGTGTTTTGCCATTGTTTTCTCGGCTCTCTGTTTTCTCTTGCTTGTTGTCTCCTCATGTTCGAAAAAGGGAGGGGATTCAGATGGCGGTGACGACGGCAACATGCCCTATGTCATTTTAGATTTTCACGTGTCTACTGTATCAGACAGCTCGGTCACGCTCGCATGGACTGCCACCGGCGACGATGCCGATCAGGGCACGGCCGCGACCTACGACATTCGTTACAGTAAGTCCTCGATCACGCTTGTCAACTGGGATAGTACAACTCAGGTAGCTGGCGAGCCGTCCCCTCGAGTTGCCGGCAACTCTGAGGCTTTTGAAGTCCGCGGATTGGAAAAAGACTCGACCTATTACTTCGCTCTGCGGACCTGTGATGAAGCTAACAATTGCCCGAACATTTCCACTTGTGGTCCAGCCACCTGCTTCGATAATATCGCCGTGTCCTTTGCGGACCCCAATCTAGACCAGGCCGTCCGATCGGTGATCGGGGTACCGACGGGGCAGTTGCATCGTTCCGACGTGATAAATCTGGGATTTGTCGCTGCCAATGCCAGCAACATCTCTTCTCTCTCCGGGCTTGAATTCTGTTCCAATCTTTCAACGATCTTCTTGTCGAATAACGGGATATCTGATCTCACGCCGTTGACAAACCTGCACAAGATTTACGAGCTGCAATTGAACGTCAATAGCATCACCGATATTGCACCTCTGGTCAACAACGTTAACATGGCTGTCCTGATGCTCCGCGGCAATAATGTCAGCGATCTCTCGGCCCTGGCTCTGAACTATCGCATTCACCTGCTCGATCTGACGAACAATGACGTCTCCGATCTGAGCACACTTGTTGCCAACCTCGCCTTCGCGGCGACCGACACGCTTTATATCAGCGGCAATCCGCTTTCGCAGGCGGCGATAGGGACGCAGATTCCAACCCTTATGGCACGCGGGGTAACGGTCATTAATTAGAGTTCTGCCCGACGGATTCCGGCCTCTCCAAATGCGATTGACTCCCATAAGGCGTTGGTTAGCATTGTGCGTATCATTTGTGGTAAACCATGCGAAGAATCGTCCTGCATCTTGACATGAATTCCTATTTCGCGAGTGTGGAACAGCAGGTCAACCCGTCACTGCGAGACAGGCCGGTCGGAGTCTGCGCAACCATGGGTACTCGCGGGTGTATCATTGCCTCGTCCAAAGAAGCAAAAGCCATTGGCATCAAGACCGGTTGCCGGATATCCGAAGCCCGGAGGCTCTGCCGCGAAGTCGTTCTGCTGGAGGTTGACCCGCCGAAATACCGCTCTACCACGCGGAAGGTGTTTGACATTCTCAAGCAATACTCGGACGATGTTGAGCCATATTCTATTGACGAGGCGTTTGTCAACCTGACAGGTTATTCGCCTTCATTTGAAAGAGCGGCAGCCATCGCCGCGGAAATAAAGACCAGAGTGTTTTGCGAGGTGGGAGACTGGCTAAGCAATTCGGTCGGTATTGGGTCAACCAGGTGGCTGGCCAAATTCGCATCGGATATTTGCGAGAAGGGCAAACTATTGGTGCTCCAGAGTGATAATCTGCACGAGTACCTAAAGTCGCGCACTCTTACCGAAGCCTGGGGAATTGCCGAACCTACCGCCCGCAAACTTAATTCCGTCGGGATCTGCACCCTCGATCAACTTGCCGACTACTCGCCACACAAACTGATGAGAATGTTCGGCGTTCGCGGATATGGTCTCTGGGCTAATGTAAACGGCATCGAGACCACCGCACAGCGCGTTTCCGATAACATCCTTCCGCTACCGAAATCAATTGGGCATTCACATGTATTGTTAAAACGGTGTCGTGATTCAGTTTTTCATCGGGGGGTTTTGATGCGGCTGGTCGAAAGAACGGGAAGACGTTTGCGAGCAACGAAACTCACGGCCCGTGGTGTATTTGCGTCCGTCGGATTCGCTGATCACGAAAGCTGCGGCGGCAATCGGCAACTGGGGCATGACATTCAAGGGAGCAAGGAAATTTTCGACGAGGTCTGGCAGATCATCGGGGATGAGTTACGCAAGAACACGCCCACGTCTTTTGCGGTAGGAGTATTTCAATTGGCTCCGGAGATCCCGCAGCAAGTATTGTGGCCCACGAAGACCCGCCCTGGCTTGAATACCGCGCTTGACACCATCAATAACCGCTACGGTGACGAGACCATCATCTGGGGAACTCTTTCCGGACTTGATGATTCTCACGCGCCGGACAGAATCGGATTTCGCAAGACGTTGCCGATAGAGTCACAAGCGAGGTAGGGCTTGTGTTTCGGCACACCGGATGCGATGTCAAGCCTTCGACTCGGCTCTGACTTCGTAGTGTTGTGAGCGGGCATCAAAGCGCGAAAGCAGCTCTCTGGCCTTGGGGGGAACAACCGCAACTTCGTAGTCTTCGCCGGCAAAAGCCCGAACGGCATCGATAGAATCAAACCACATGACGGTAATGAACTCCACCTCGTCGGCTATGTTACGCCGAAACAATTGAATTCCGCGATAGCCGGCAATCCGGCGGTTCTGTATGCCAACGAAAATCTCGCTCTTGAGAAGCGCTTCGTAAGCATCAGCGTTTGCCGGTGTTGTCCAGCCATGCCAAATGCGAGAGATCATGGGTGTATTCCTTGGTGGATTTAATAGATTCTGTAGGTCGAAACCCCCAATGGAAAGATGCCTAGATTATCGACACACCTCCGTCGGGGTTTCGACATTCTTGCCCTTGCCCTACTCACCGAAATCGCCATCAAAGCTGATTGCCTCAAGGCAACCCCAATCTCGTGAATAATATCCCTCCTGAAAGAACTTCTGCAGAGAAGTATGCTCGTATCTGAAAGGATCTCTCACCAAGCCGTGTTTCACTGGATTGAAGTGCACATAGTCAATATGGCGGTTAAGATCTTCCTGATCCCTTATTACGTGGTCCCAGAAACGATATTGCCAGACACGTCCACGCATAAGTCCGAGTCGTGATCGATAGAGACCGGCAAACTTCAGTTTGAATCGCTTCATCAAGGACGACAAGTTGACGTCGTGTGGATCGATGATCAAATGAAAATGCTCAGGGAGTGCCACCCAGGCGATAGACTCGGCGCCGGAAGCCTCTATGACAGCGGAGTAGGCGCGCCAGAAGATGTCAATATGGCTGATCAGTAGAGGCTGTCGTTCGGCGGTTACGTGGGTAAGAAAATAGACCTGGCCCGCACGAAAGTATCTGCGAATATTGGTCATGTCACAAGAATAGGTTCAAGACGAAAGCAATGTCAATGCCAATCGGTGTGGGAATGTCGAAACCCCGTAAAGGTGCGTCTAGAGTCCGACATTGTGCCACAGGGGGTTTCGACCTACTGAACTTTGGGTGGGCTACCGAGTGGATCCCGCCTTCGCGGGAATGACCGTTAGGAAGGGGTTTCTGGCGGCGCGAGTCGCGCGGTGCACAAGGACGTACACCGCGCACCGATCCCTTTGTCAAACAAAAAACCCCCGGCCTTGCGGCAGGGGGTTTATATATCAAGAAATAGGGTGCGTAAGAAAGCTTCTTTTGACGTCTCATCTGAATTACCGCTTGCGCGGTAGTGCAGACGAAACCGAGATACGTCGACAGAGTTTGTAAAGCGATGCGAGTTGATACTGTGTTCCGGCTTGCGCTGGAAGAACAGTATCGATTGCCGTATTGCACCGCTAGTACACCCAAACTCCTTAGAAAGGAGGTGATCCAGCCGCAGCTTCCGCTACGGCTACCTTGTTACGACTTAGCCCCAGTCACCGATCTTACCTTAGACGCCGCCCTCCTTACGGTTAGGCAA
>CAIVAP010000243.1 GCA_903903945.1 uncultured bacterium
CCCCTATGCGCACCACTGTCAAGAGATTTTTTTCACAAAGTTTGTCCTGTTTTCATTTTGCCCTACTCAAAGGGTAATCAGAGCCACTGCGTCTCCCAGTCAGGCTTGCCAAGCCCCCGTTCGGCGAAGTAAATCTACAAACTCTGGTAGAATCTCTGAATTGTCTCCAGCCTGCATTTGCCAACCAATGTCTGTATCGTCTGGATCGAGGCAAAACCATAGTAAATTTGTCGTGTAACAATACCGGGGTGGTAAATCTCAGCGTACATTTGGCGGAGAAACGACGTACGCTGTCATATTCTCGCATAAATTATTAATTCCGATCATCTTTCGCGAATTTGCGCTTCAAATTTATGATTGCGTATTTGATTGGCGGGCAATATATAGGTCGCGATCAGGTTCAATCCGGTCAACCAGTGAGGAACTTTGGGGTGAAGTGGAACGTAAGTCTTTTGAGTACCAAAGATGACAACTAGACACTATACCACCGAAAGCCGGTTCGCTGAATCTCGAACAAAAACCATCGGCGAGTTCTATCAGGAAATCAAAGGTCTACTACAGGACGCGTCCTTGGCGGTGTTGATTTATCACCGGTTGCGGATGGAACTGGAAATCCACCTCTTCCTGCCGCAGGGACTTCAGACCTTCTCTTTGCGTGAGATTGCACCGGGAGAGTTTGACGAACTCGGGCTGATAGAGATTCCCGAAGACAACCCTGTCTATCTGTCGCTATGCCAATCCGTGGGCTACTGCCCGGTCGGACACGCCGCCCATCTGATCAAGACGATAGGCTACACCTCCGCTACAGTACTGCTGTTTGCCAAACAGGACCTGAAGCCGCTGTCTGACTATGTGGAGCGGCATATTGAACTCTACACTCTCAGGTTGCAGAATGCTATTCTGGCGGATGCTTTGGACCGCAACCTCTTGGAACTGGAGCTCTTACAGGAGACAGGTGAAATTCTGTCGATGTCGCTGCGTATTGATGATGTCTTCCGCAGCATAGTTGCGGCGCTCAAAAAGCTCCACCCCTTTGACGCTCTGGGCATTTTTATCCTTTCCAAGAGCGGTGAGACCATAGAAGAGATATTTTCCTCAGGGTATGAGACAGAGACGTCGCGACATCTTCTTGAAACGAAAGCGGATCGCGGGCTGGTCGGCTGGGTTACGAAGACGGGAGAGTCGGTGATAGTGCCGAACGTAAACGAAGACCCGCGCTATGTAAAGACCCGCGAAACAACCGCTTCTGAGTTGGTCATACCGCTGTTTTCCGGTCGGCAGGTTATTGGCGCCTTCAATATGGAATCCGATCAACCTGACGCCTATTCCCCGCTAGATCTAGAAATGGTCAGAGCTTTCGCCAACCAAGCAGCGCTGTCGATTACGCGTGCCAGACTTTACAAGGAGATGGTAGCCAAAAACCGGATCGAGGACCAGCTTCAGGTTGCACGTGATATCCAGAAATCATTTCTTCCCAGGATTCCGCCTTCCTATCCCGGTTTTGATTTTGATGCAATCAACATCTCATCCGAGCAGGTAGGTGGTGACTATTTCGATTTCATTCCGATTGTCGATCACCAACTCGGGATCACGATTGCCGATGTCTCCGGGAAGGGACTGCCTGCCTCGCTGATCATGGCCTCGTATCGCGCGTCACTGATCGCCGAGATTCGGAATAACTACGCCATTCGAACGATTATGAGAAAAGTTAATAATCTGATCTTCGAGTCGGTGGAACGGGGCAATTTCGTCACGGCTGTATACGGCGTGCTGGACACCAGAAACCGCGTGTTCACTTTTTCCAACGCCGGCCACAATCCGCCTTTCATCTTGCGGGAGTCCGGAGAAGTCGAGTCACTTACCGACGGTGGTTTGATTCTCGGTATCGTTCCGGAACGGCAGTATCAAGAGCGTCCAGTCCAGTTCGGATCGGGTGACATAATGGTCATGTACACTGACGGTGTAACCGATACTGAGAATGATAAGGGGGAACAGTTTGATATCGAGCGTCTGGTGGAACTCGTCAGGAAGAACCGTCGGCTGCCTGCCAAAGGAATTCGTGCGAAGATATTCGACGAGATTGCGCGGTTCCGTGACATCAACTATCAGCCGGACGATTTGACGCTGGTTGTCGTGAAGTCCGAATAACGTTGACAGAGTGGCGCAACGTTGTTATAATTGATAGATTTGTTTGGTAAAATAGATTGGAGTTATTATGAGTCGCAAATGGCTTGTCTTGGCTGGATTCGCGCTGTTCTTCATGGTGGTAGTTATGTTTTCGAGTTGTAGCAAGGACAAAGGCGTGATTGATACCCGCAGCAGCGGCATCCTCAATGTGAAGTCAGTGTCTACTTCGCCTGACACCGCTGACATCATCAACGATCCGATCTGGGATCAGGCCGAGGAGACTAGCATCCGGATAGGCGAGGATGAGAACTACACCAATGACCTCAAAGTCGGAGTCGTGAAAACCAAAGCCGTGGCTGACATCGCTTATGTCTACATGCGTTTCGACTGGCGCGACTCCACTATGTCGGTTCGTCCGGGCTTCTGGACCAATGAGGTAGGGCCGGGATGCGCCGTATGGACACAGAATGCCGATACCAACTGCTTCGAGACTGATAACGCTCTCAGCCCGCGCTGGGAGAACGAGGACGTGCTGGGGTTGCTTATCGATATGGGCAACAACGGGGTGGAAAAGGCCAATTGCGCCACCACCTGCCACGCCAGCGCTGACACAAGCGATATCGGGTACAATCATTACACGACCGGCGATGGCAATATCGACGCCTGGGTTTGGCGAGCCGGACGCTCGAATCCCCTGGGATTGGCCGACGATCAGTGCTGGGGACCCAAGAACCAGACGCGCCGCGAAGACTCATACACGATGGAATCTTGTCTGAGAAATAGCATGCAATCCACGGATCCGAGCGAACCGAGATGGATGCACCGCACCGGCCCCGCTTATGCTGGCAGCTTCCTCTTCACCGCAGACACTGTGATGATGAACATAATCTCCAATTGGCAGCCGCGTGACGGTGTGCCAGGATACGTACTTGACACTAACTGGAATACCGGGAACACGTCGCGCTATGACGTAAGGGCCAAGTCATCGTATGACGATCAACTCAAGCGCTGGACGATCGTCATGTGGCGTCGTTTGACCACGCCGTATACGGCGGAAGACGTCAATTTCGAGGGTGGCCGCAAAGAATTTCAGGCGACATTGGCGATTATGGACCATGCGTTCGAACGCCATTCCGGTTCCAAGCCGTTCACGATCAAGTTCGAATAGGCAGAACTTCACAGGCAGATAGTGAGAAGCCCCACCGACCTTTCGGACGGCGGGGCTTGCCATTTATCAGCGACGTCTAAACCAGTCGCGGTCGATGTCGACAGCGCGATTGTTCGTCGCATCCATGACACGCTTAGGATACAGGCGTTGCGAAGATCAGTCTCGCTGGACCGGAAGCACAGAGACCAAAATCAACTCCGCCTCACCAGTGTTCTTGATTTGATGCGCCTGCCCCGGTGGTACAAAGATCACGTCCTCTTTCTCCAAACGACATTCCTTGCTGCCGTCAGTAACCATCCCGGCGCCCCGAACGACGAACATCAAATGCTCATAGTCGTGCGTGTGCAAGGGTGTAAAACCTTCGGGATCGATTTCCAGTATCCGCATGATTGAGTTCTTCGCGCCGTCTTCCTCGGCTATCGCAACTCTGATGCTTACACCGGCCGCCTTCTCCTTCAAGAAAGCATCGCGTCTTTCAACTCTGTTGATATTCCTGACCTTCATCTATACCGCTCTCCTCTGGCCGGAAGTTACGCCCTGGTCGCCCGGATGTCAAATTATTCTTGACAATTGAGTTAACCTCTCCCAACATCATGCATCATGCAGATTGCCATAGGAACTTGCTTCGATTACAGAGTCCCAATCGATCAGCAGCTTGCGCAAATTGCGACGACCCCATTCCGATTGATCAGCCTGGGCGGTGACCCCAACCATTCGGGCTATTTGGCGACTCAGGGGCGTTTTAGGCTGTCAGGGCTGGCAGAGGAACACGGGATTGCCATTGATTCTCTGCATGCCCCGTATGGACCGAAACATGACATTGCTTATTCCGATTCCGAATCGCGAATGGCTTCGGTTTGCCGAATTGCTCTGGTAATGGCAGCGGCGGTTGAACTCGACGCCAAAACTGTTATTCTCCATCTCCAATCCTGGCCAGTGGAGGCCGGTATTCAAGACGTTGATTCGCTGCTTCGTTCGCTGGAAGCACTGGTCGAATCGGCGGAAAACATGCGAATCCGCCTGACTGCGGAGAATCTTCCGGGCGAAGTGGCTAACCTGTTTCTGCGCCGAGCGTTGGCTGAATTTAAGTCGGACTACTTCGGCTTCTGCTATGACTCATCCCACGACCAATTGGGACCCGGGAAGCCATACGAGGTACTGGAGGAATTCGCCGACAGGCTCTTCGCCGTACATCTCTCTGACAACGACGGCTTGGAAGACCGACATTGGATACCGTTCACAGGTATCGTTGACTGGGAGCGGGTTTGCTATATATTGCACAAAGCGCGTTATGCGTATCCACTCCTGCTTGAAGTTGAAAACAATGGGCAGATTCCGACCGACGAATTTCTGGCCAAGTCGGCAACAGCGGCTACCCGTCTTCGAACTTTGATTCTGTCATAGAAAACGTCACTTTCGGCACACTCGCATCTTCAGGTATTATTGACAAGTGACTTACGTCTATCCTCTTTGCGTCAGCAACACACCACCGATCACTAACGCTCCACCCAGATAGAAATCGAAACCGAACGTCTCACTGACCACAATCATCGACAAAATCGCCGCGAAGATCGGTTGCAGGTTCTGAAAGATCGCCAACTTGGATGCTTCCATGCGCGCCAAAGCCCAGTACCAGATCGAGTAGGCGACCACGGAAGTCATAATGGCGATATAGAGCAGTGACAACCAAGCCGCATCTGGCACCTGCGAATAATCAAAGCGAATCGCCGGAAGGAGGCCGATCGGCAAGTACGCAAGCGTTCCGATGATGAGCGCATACGCGGTCACGGTCAATGACCCGTACTTGCGGAGGAGATTCTTGCCAAGCACCGTGTATGCCGCCCACGCGATGACAGCCAGGATCACCAGAAAATCCCCGAAGAGAACGCCTTCGTCCAGACGTCCACCTCTCAGGATAACCGCTACCCCCGCAAACGAAGCGCCCATGCCGATGACTTTGAGCGGGGTCACTTTCTCTTTGAGGTACAGAATCGCCATCAGGAAGACAAAGATCGGAGTGGCGCCGTAATATAGCGCCGACCTTCCGGCAGTCGTAAACTTCAGACCATACAAAAACAGCAGTTGATTGAGCGGAACAGCCACTAGGCCGATTATGATGAAACGCAGCCAGTCACCGCGCTCGATTTTGCGAACGCGACCGGTGGCAACAATGATCAACAGCATCGCCACCGACGCTATGCCGAAGCGAAGCAATGCCAGTGTAAACGGTTCAATAGAACTGACTGCAATTTTGGCAATGGGGAATGTGCCACCGGCAATCAATTGCCCGACGATAATCAGCGGATAGATTAAGCGGGTAGAGGGTTGGAATAGAGTCACGATTAGTCTAATACCAACTTGCAGTCAAAAGGACATGAATCAGGGAAGCCCACAGCTTGCTGTGGGTCAGTTGTGAATTGTCGTCTTGTTGCATTCTACCCACCGCAAGCGGTGGGGCACCCTGCAATACGGCTGACCCAATATCCACTATTTCATTTCCGCGAACAGATGCGCAGCAGTAACAATGCCTTGATGGAAATCGGTCAGCGAGAATTTCTCGTTCGGTGAGTGGACGTTGTCATCGTTCTGGCAGAAGCCCAGGAGCAGCGTTTCCAGACCTAGCTCTTCTTTGAAAGTGTTGACGATCGGAATCGAACCGCCTTCACGCATGAAAACCGGTTTTTTGCCGAATCCCTTCTCCAGCGCTTTGACAGCGGCTTTGACCATAAAATTGTCGCGCTCAACCAGGGCCGGCTTGGCGCCGACGATGTTACCGACTTCGACTTTGACAGCCGGTGAGGCGACTCTGTTCACGTACTTGGTAAACTTCTCAAGAATATCGTCGGGCCGCTGATCTGGTACCAATCGCATTGTTACTTTGCAGCCGGCCCATGACGGCACAATCGTCTTGCCGCCTTCACCGGAGTATCCACCGTAGATACCGTTGATCTCGCAAGTCGGACGCGCCCAGACGCGCTCCAATGTGGTGTAACTCTTTTCGCCGAGAACTGCCGGCGAACCGGTCGTCTTCAACCAGCCGTTATCAGTATGCGGCAGCGACGCCCACATCTCCCGCTCCCAAGGTTCCAACTCACGGACGTCATCATAAAAGCCCTCGATCTTGATGCGATAATTCTCATCGTGAAACTTGGCAATCAAGCGCGCCAACTCGGTGATCGGATTGGCGATCGAGCCACCGAATGAACCCGAATGCAGATCGCGATTAGGACCCATAACCTTGATCTCGGCGGCGGCGATGCCGCGCAGACCATAGGTGATCGCGGGAAGACCCTTGGCGTACATAGCTGTATCGGAGACAACTACCCCATCGGCCTTGAGCAGTTCCTTGTTCTGTGGAATAAAGTCGAACAAATGGCTCGGGCCGCTCTCTTCCTCACCCTCGAGGACGAACTTCAGATTGACCGGCAGCGGCATTCCCGACTTGAGATAAGCCTCGACAGCGAGAATATGAACCAGCAACTGACCTTTGTCGTCGGACGCTCCGCGAGCATAAATCGTCTCACCGTCGATAAACGGCTCAAACGGCGGATGAAGCCAAAGACTAAGGGGATCAACCGGCTGGACATCGTAATGGCCATAGACCAGAAGCGTGCGTTTGTTGGCGGGATTGATATACTCAGCGTAAACGATTGGGTGACCGGCAGTCGGATAGACTTTCGCCTTCAATCCGAGAGCTTCGAATTTGACCTTCAAATAGTCCGCGCATTTGAGCAGGTCGTTCTTGTATTTCGAGTCGCCGGAGATCGACGGGAACTTCAGCAACTCTACCAGATCATTGACGAATTTGCTCCGATTTGCCTGAATGTAGCTTAGCACCTTGTCCATATATATTCACTCCTTATACGGTGGCGACACTTTCCGATAAGCTATCGCGGCCACCGCCATTGTCAAGGGGATTGTGGTTCTCTCAATTCTTGCTGGTTATATGTCTGAACCCACGTGGGACGTATACTGCTCTTGCGAAATTCTCTGCCGCAAGAGTTTTGCACTAATGGGACTGTTGAAAAAACCCAGGCCGTGTCATTACGAGGAGTGCGGAGAGGTGACGCAGGGTGTGGAGCACGACGAAGCAATCTCGATTTACGCTCTCCAGATACGGGCGCGCAGATTGCTTCGTCGTCATTACCCCTCCCCTCCCTCACCCACCCTGACTCCTCGCAATGACAATTCCGAGGTTTTTCATCAGTCCCTAATCTGGGGGTGCGAATGAATTTGTACTCACCGCACCCCGATACGGGTAGTAGTCAATCAACGCGGCGCAAGGATCAAGGTGTCTACGATGTCAAAACCCCGAACCGAAGGAGTGTCCGCTGGAAAAATGAGACGCATTTCTTTCCCGGGCTCCAGCACGATGTCCCTGAAATACTGAGAGGAATAGTTGTCAGGTGCTACCACACCCTCCTGTTCACGGCCCGACGGCTGCATTGTATACATGCGCTTGAATGTAAGATGACACGGTATCGATCCGGTGATCGAATCCGGAACTCCCCAGACATAAACGCTGTACACCATTCGTAGCTCCCGCTTGTCTGCCTGCGGCAAATTAAAATGGTTCAGGAACTGTACGCCGTCCGCAAAGTATTTCCTGCCACTCAATGCTCTTGAGTATTGCTTTCCTTCCAGCAGTTGCGTTGAGATCAGAGTCACCTCGTTGTCGCCGAGCCGTTCCTGAAAATCTGGTCCCTTAGTCGAAGCGGTTACTTGCATGACCACCCGCCTGCCATCAGTCAGATCACCAATCCTGATTGTCACCGGCTTTCCCAAAGCAATTGGTGTGTCAATCATTTCTTCCTTCCAAGCCGACATCTCCAAGACTCCCTGGGTTCGCTCGGGGGACCACTGCCCTGCACGCGTGTAAGTGGTCCTGTTTGTAACCGGCTTTCCCGAGTCAATCAGCGTGTCAATCATATCCTCTTTCCAAGCCGACATCTCCGAACCTCCCTGGGTTCGCCAGGTGGACCATTGCCCAGCCAGCCGCATGCCGGTGCTGTCATGCCGAAGGACGAGATTAAACACCAGGGAGAACAACTTCCGGCCAGTATAGTGCTGGGCGAGATTGGCCGATATTCCCGAGGAGCTATCCGCCACCACATAATTGCCAACATAGCTCCGACCGTTTGCGATTTCAAAGACTAACGATCCATTATCCTCTGTCGCCGTACCTGTTGCAGAACAGATGATGTTCACATCCAGAAATCTCGGCTCGGACGATTGCGCCGCGACAGCGACACATGAAATTGCGGTGAATAGTACCAGCATCAAATGGCGCGTCATATCACTCTCCTTGAATTTAGTGAATCCGATTTGACATTATCAATCTTCACTGCGCTCTTTGGCGCAAGTCTGATGATCTCCACTGCCCGAGTTGAAGTATCACGTCGTAACTCGTCTGACTTATTAACTGACAGACCACCGAACGCGAAAAGCCAACCCGCGAGCATAACAATCGACAACACCGCCGCCACCGGGAGCGGGACGGATATCCTTCGTTTCCACAGCGGTCGCTTGTCCCGTTCAATCGAAAAGTCCCCCATCCGGGTCGAATGCCGCTCTGCAGGCACTGGCTCCGGCAGATCCTGCAGGAGTTGCCGCTGCATCGACAGCGTCTCTTCAAAATGCCGGCAGCGTTCGCAATCCAGCAGGTGCTCTACAAGCTCCGCCTTCGAATCAGCGCTTAACAGATCATCCATGCTGTCCGAAATCAGCCGCTCGAAATACTCGCACTCTTTCATCTATACCTCTTACCCAATTCGTACATTTTCTTTCTTATGCGGAACAGCCGTACTCGCACGGCTTCCCGGCTTATCCCCAGCAGTGTGGCCATTTCAATAATCGAGTATTGTTGCTGCTCACGCATCAGGATCAGGTCCCGTTCATCGTTGTTCAGCTTCCCAAGTACTTCCTGTAACAGCCATTTCATTTCGCTACGGCAATCGTCGTTGTTTATTACCGGCGGCAGGGATTGCTCCATCCGTCGTCGCTTGGCGAGGAGGTTTAGCGAATGATTGCGCGCACAGATGAACAACCAATCCTTCAGCGATGATCGAATCGTCAACGAACCCTTCTGTTCCAGCAATCTCATGAACGTCTCCTGCACGACATCTTCGCCAACCGCGCTGTTGCCGGTCATATAACTGCAGTATTTCAACAGATGCCTCCTGTGTCGCTGAAAGATTCTGTCGAATGCCGTCTGATCCCCTTCCTCGAAGAGGCGCCAATCCAATCTGTCTCTGTCTTCCATCTTGCGCCCTAAAGACAATCTTGATACTCGAACGTTACATTTTTCTTGCGTCAATATGCCATAGACTGCTCCGCAACGGTAGCGCAATCGTGACCCAAATTAACCAGCACCGGTTGGGAACCACTTGGCACTTGGGAGGTTATACGACTACCGGCCGATGATATGGGCTTTTTGCGCGTTGGCGCGCAAATGAATCCGGGCCGGCGCACGCGGCCTCGCGAATCAGACAATTGGTCGGTGACAGGACATCGTAACATTTAATGAGCATGACGGTGTTGACTTCGATCGATATTAGTGATAGTCTTCATTAAGATGATGGGACATTTTCTGAACTTCTAAGGAGGAACGATGCAAATCACAGAGAAAGCCCCCTACTTCAAAGGGGTGGCCGTGATGCCGAACAAGGAATTCAAGGAGATCCAGCTATCTGACTACCGTGGCAAATGGTTGGTGCTGTTCTTCTACCCGCTTGATTTCACTTTCGTCTGCCCGACAGAGATCAAGGGATTCGCCGCCAACTACAAGAAATTCACGGAAGTCGGCGCCGAGGTCATCGGCTGTTCCGTCGATTCCCAGTTTTCGCACCTGGCCTGGATCGAACAGGAACTCAAACCTCTCCCCTTCCCACTGATGTCTGATATCAGCAAAAACATCTCGCGGGCTTACAATGTGCTGGTGAATGACTCTATTGCCCTGCGCGGTACCTTCATCATCGATCCCGAGGGCGTATTGAAATC
>CAIVAP010000244.1 GCA_903903945.1 uncultured bacterium
AGTCGCCCCCCGCGTGGGGGCGTGGATTGAAACTGTGACCATTGATAGATCGAATGCTGACTTGCTCGTCGCCCCCCGCGTGGGGGCGTGGATTGAAACAGTGCACTTACGTCCTCTTGTGGCCACTGCATCTCGTCGCCCCCCGCGGAGGCGTGGATTGAAACTACCCGATGCCGGACTATTACCATATCGCCTGTCAGTCGTTCCCCGTGCGGTGGCGTGGGTTGAAACGACGGTATCGGTCTCTATGTGAATGAGCGTGGTGGTCGCCCCCTGCGTGAGGGTGCGGATTGAAACTCGTGGGCGCGTTTTGCTGCTGGTGTCGCACAAAATCGCCCCCCGCATGGGCGCGTGGATTGAAACAAGGGTACGATCAAGAAGAACGCTGAGCTGATTCAGGTCGCCCCAGTGTGGAGGCTTGGATTGAAACGCCATCCGGGAGATCATCCGAACTGGCGACATCGTGTCGCCCAGCCGCTTGGAGGCGTGGGTTGAGACTGTGTGCCTTCGATCCTGCTGATTTCCTGCGGTGGTCGCTCCCTTCAGGGGAGAGCGAAGTGGCACTTTAGGATCTCATGAGCCATTGCAGACTTGAAGGCGTTGAGGGTGTAAAGGTGGCTTTCGTCGAAATGAGCCATCAAGTGACGTGACAACATACTCTGATATTACGCCAGACTTATTGGAACCGAAATGGATAGAGGGCCTGATACGACTGAATCAAGCCCTCCCTCAACAACGAACATTGCCTTTCCCAAGTTTGATTTGAAATACAAAGGTGCTGATTTGTGTTGTAGTCAACTAAGCAGTGCGCCTGCTCGGCGCTCGAGGCTTACTCGCTTGTCGGCAAATGGAATGCTTCGGGCGTATGCGGTGAGTCCCTGAGTCAGTCCCGAGCGCGTGGTCACGTCTTCGCCTTCGGCAAGGCCGGTATTCCAGGCATTGGAGATTTCGATCTTGGTAAGGGGGATCTGTTTGAATGAGGTTGTGACTTCTTCAAGCGTGGCACCTATTCGATCTTCCATCGCTAGTTCTATGGCGTCTCTGATCCGAGCATCGAGATTTCGATTCTCTACGAAGCTATTCAGAACCGGAAGCGCATCGCTGTAGAATCGGGACAGTGCATGATTGCGATGGACAATTTTCAGTTCCTGCACTTCCTCTGCACCCCAAACAATGTGATTCCCGCAGACGAAATTGTAGAGGAATGTCGTCAGTCCGAACGTCGCCGATCCCGTTTCCGAATTCCACAGGAAAAATCCTTTGCCAAGACGTGCGTTTCCGACCTCCACCGGACGTTCGTCATTTACAAGAAAGACGAACATATCGCGGTCGGAGGCGTAGAGTCCGGCCGATCCCATCTTTGAATCCGGCGGATGCCAGTTGGTGTCCTTAACCGCTTCCAGAAGTTCGTAGATTACGTCGTAGTCCCAGATTCGCCCATAAGTCGGGCTAGTAAAAGCCGAGACTGCATTGCCGAAGTTGCTCTCGTCGGAATCGAAGGATTCGTTTTTCCTAACAAGCAACTTGGCCTCTCCGCCATTCTTCGCCATACCGTACTCAAGGCACTGAACAGCCATCCCAGCAGATAGTGATCTCAAGTATCCCGCCGGTGCTTTTACCGACTGGCAGAGTTGCGAGAATGACCAATTGGTGAGCGCCGCATGCCGAATGTGTCCGTTCAGGAACATCCCGCCGCCGTGCGTTGCATGAAGTCGTAAGTCCCGCAGAGCATAGGTCTCCTCTAGTGCGTTACGCTTGCGCTTGCCGGTGAACTCGAGGATTGCATCAAGCGTTTTGAAGCGCTCGTCCGGCGGTCTCTTCACCCACTGTTTGTGGGCATCAACAAGTATCGTGGACATGGTGTGTTTCTCCTTTCTCAACTATCCACGCCATTTCTGGCAGTTTTCGAAGTACTCGCAATTCGGGCATTGCCATCCGGCATTCGGGTAGAATTGCCTCGCCTTGATTCCCTCGATTACGCGTTTGGCCAGGTGGAAGAATCGGACTTTGTCGTTTTGATCCCGAAAGACTACAAAGCTGTGCAATTGTGGCTTCTTGGTCTTCGTGAGGATGTCCATCCGCAAGCTGGGCTCACGTTTTCGGAGCCAGCTGAAAGCATACGCGTAGGCCGTAAGCTGCAAATGCTGCGTTAGCGTAGTGAGGTCGTACACCTTGGCGGCGGTCTTCAATTCGACCACGACGTCACCTTCTTCAAGAAGATCAAAGTAGCCATCCATCGGCAACTCAAGCCGTTCGCCGGTCTCAAGGTCAACCAGTGGTACCCGGAAAGACTGCTCGACTGCTTTCGGAGCGCCCCCTTTGTATTCCTTGACGTAGACTGCCAGAAGCTCCTTGCCCTTGTCGATTATCGATTCAAGATCGCCACCGTTCTTGAATCGAATTTCATCCACTGCCTGAGCATTCATGTCTGCCGCGAAGATTGCGGCAACGTCCTGCCATTCGTGAATAAAACCCTGTTGTTGTTCCTTGTGCCACCACTCGATAACGGAATGGATGGCGCTTCCTAAGGCGAGTTCTGCCGCCTTGAAGGGCCTCGGGAGTTCGTCGATATACTGATACCGGTACTTTAGCGGGCACATCAGGTACAGGTTGATCTGTGATACCGATATGTGGTCGCGCATTAGCTTGGCACTCCTTCCAAGCCCACATTTAGAATGTGATCAATCAGAGTACTGGCGTCCGGCTTCGAGGCATCCTTCAGAGATTCCACGCCAAATGCCCGCTTCAGGAAGTCGTGGGCATCATCGCCAGTGACTCCGCGCTCGGCAAGCAAGCGGAAAAGATAACGGCGCTGGTTTTCGGTCATGGGCTCATCCGGCGGGTCCTGACTGGCACGGTGGTTATTGCGAGTGCTCTCAGAACCGTCATTGCCGTTTCCCCCGGCTGCCGGCGCGGCTGCACCCCTCATCCCGTTTCCATGGCCATTATCCCCAACGCCATTGATGAACTCATCGGTCAGTTCTTCGAGGGCAATAACGCCGACGTTCACGGCGTCCCGCAGTGCTCTTGCTTTAGCGCGGGTAAACGCCATGCGAATGATGTGCGGAGCAATGATGGCGTTCACGTTGTTGGGGTTGGCGTCCCCACACTCGGTGAATACCCCTTTTTCTGTCACTACTCTCGCCATAGAAATCGCGGTCATTTCGTTGTCCGCGGAAGGGGCTTGCAGCAGCTTGGTTTCGATCTCTTTCAAGCCTTCCTGGTGGGCGCGATTGAGCAAGCCAGCGTACGTGACAACCTCTCTGGTTGCAATAACGCGGCCTTGGCGGTCCTTGATCTCGATGGTCGTGACCAAGTTCGACTGGGTGGTCATAAGACCTCCTCTCGTTGTTTTGTGTTGGTGTCTAAATTGGAAAAGGACTGGGGTGGAAAGTGAAACCTTCACAGACCACCTTCGAGAGGGAGCGTACAGGCCCCACAAACGCAATCAATTGCCGAATGAGGACACTTTTCCGCCCTAGATCGATGTGCCTCGCTTCCCTACGCTCAATCGTATGACGAACAGAGAACTTCTCATCCTCGGCGAAACTAACTACCGAAATGACCGGAAGCGATTCGGCATCTTGAACGATGACCGCCGGCGACACATGTTTATTGTGGGGAAGACAGGGATGGGGAAATCCACACTGCTGTTAAACTGCATCGTGCAGGACATCCAGGCAGGGCGGGGGGTGGCTGTCATCGACCCCCACGGTGATCTCGTCGAGCGGGTACAGGACCATGTCCCGGCTAGACGCGTTAACGAAACGATCTACTTCAACCCAGCCGACGTGGACTACCCGATTGCTTTCAATGTCCTCTCAAATTCCGACCCGAAGCAGCGGCATCTCGTCGCCTCGGGGGTCGTGCAAGTTTTCAAGAAGATCTGGTTTGATTCCTGGGGTCCGCGGCTGGAGTACGTGCTTCGAAACGCGATCTTGGCGCTGCTGGAAGCTCGCGGGCAGACGCTGCTAGGTATCAACCGGATGCTCGTTGATGAAGCATTTCGTCAGAGAATCATGAACGCCGTCAATGACCCGGTGCTTCGCCACTTCTGGGGCGTGGAGTTCGAGCAGTATCCGAAAGTCTTCCGTACCGAGACGATCTCGCCGATTCTGAACAAGGTCGGCCAATTCCTCGCCAACCCGCTAATGCGGAACATTGTCGGACAGACGAAGACCAGATTCGACCTTTCGGAGGTTCTCGCTTCTGGGCAGATTCTGCTCCTGAACCTCGCGAAAGGGAAGATTGGCGAGGACAACTCCGCGCTTCTGGGGGCATTGATGGTGACACAGCTCTACCTGGCGGCGTCGCGGCGGGCGTCAGTTCTCGAAGAGGAGAGGACTGACTTCTTCCTCTATATCGATGAAACGCACGCGTACGCGACGGAGGATTTCCCGTCAATTCTCTCAGAAGCGCGTAAGTACGGACTCGTGATAGCGGGCATGGCGAATCAATTCCTGGCGCAATTGCCGAAACAGCTTGTGTCAGCCATCCTCGGCAACGTCGGAACGCTCATCGCCTTCGCTTGCGGATCGGAGGACGCGGAGGCACTGGCACGAGAATTCTATCCGACCTTCAGGGCAGTCGATCTCAACAGTCTTCCGCAGTACAACGCGTACCTTCGACTATCCATCGACGGGAAAACGTCGGAGCCGTTCAGTGCGGAGACGTTGCCGCCGCCTGTTAGCCTCAAACAGTCGAGTCGAGGGAAGATCATCAAGCAGTCGCGGCAGCGCTTCTGCCGGAGTCTCCAGAGCGTGAATGAACGGATCGAACGATGGATGCACAATTAGCATTTAGCCGCCCTGCTGCTCGCTATTTCCGGGGTGGGAAGAAGAAAAGCAACGAAGTTAACTTTGCCGAGACTAGAATCGCTCGGCGGTCCTTTGACGATAGGCAACCCACGATAGGGTCTCCGGAGCTGCAAGTACACCTTCTGGAAGCCAAAGCATTTGCGATTCGCAGTAAACACGCTATATTGTCTAATAGACACAGGATGAAGTCCAAGATGAAACTCACTGCCGCTGCACTCAAGAAAGTTGGTGTAACCCTGACCGATCCTGACAGAATTATCCTTCACTGCGATCAATGCGATAAGGGATGGCAACCACAAATACAACCAGGTGGCAAGCTCCGTCGTCTCTACTTGGTCTGTCCGAACCGCTGCAACGAGCCGAGGCGTTAAAGTAACTGACTTCGGCGACACTTGAGCATCGTGACAGGATGGAGAGCGCGACAAGTTGCGCCGTCGTGGTTTAGGCCGTGACAGCGCCTAACTCTCCTTGATTCGTTGCTCGAAGTAGTTGAGTTCCACTTCGGCTAAACCAGATATTTCCGCGGCCATTCAGCCGGGTTCTTCAAAGCAACTTGATTCACGTCGAGCGTGAACGTTGGCACTCGAAAGCTAATCTTTTTCGATAGTGCGGGCAGAATCAGACGGCTATTTCTCCGGAATGACCCTATCCACAAAGTTTGTCTGACTCATCGAAGGGTCTGTCGTTCCTCCACAAGTGAATATATGTACGCTGTTAACGGCAACGCTCCAGCTACTCGAGGCAAATAGTTATGCGCCTCCGCAATGTGCTTCAGCCATCCCGGAACCGGCTCTGCATCCGCAGATTCACTTGAGAGCCTTGCTTTGTCTGAGAGTACGGCAAACGCAGAGTCGGGCGCGAGAATCTGTTGTGGCTGACCGTCGGATCCTACGTACTCAAGCTTTGCTCCCTGAGATTCCGCCTCCTTGTAGAAATCTCTAAGTCTGGCGGCAAGTTGATACGGCTTACCCCCAAAGTGCCCCGAACGCGAATTGCGCCAAAGCTTTTCGCCAGTCATCGTAGTTTCAATACCAGCTCTGATTAGGTATCCGTGGTCATAAAATTTTTCAGCAATCGCCTTAAATATCCGTATGGCACTCGATACGTTGTCGCAGATCATGCCATTTCCGTCATCCTGATCCGGCTCGAATCCCATTGCCTTCTCACGTGTCGCAATGATTTCAAGGTCTCGGTTGATTTGGTGAATTATTTCCTGCAGCGGTCGGACTTCGCGCGTTCCGGAAGAACCCTTGATGTCCCACAAGAGTACCGCTTTGTCGACCTCAAAATAGCGGATTACAATTTCACTAACCGGGTAATGCCACGAAGACCAGACTTCAAGCACAGTCGTGCGTGTTCTCTCGAATAGCAATGAGACATTCTCCAGGCGACTTTCTATGCTCCCACTGTCCAGTTGCGCAGGTTCGACCTCGGGTGGCAACTGACAGGAGAGGCCACGTCTAAAAGCACCCCGTATGTACTCGTTGTACAGCGCAAGATGGTCCTTCAACTGTGTTCGCAACTCCGGCTTTCTTCGGTCATTGACGAGATCGTTTTCTGTCAGAACCGTTCTCGCGATTGACACAGCCTTGCCTGCCAACGCGGCTGCAAAGCGCAAGTAGCTCTCCCGAACTGTATGTTCACCCGGAGACAAATCAATTCTTGGTCGGATTGTATTTTGCCAATACGGCATACAGTGACCATAGCGTCCCATTTCAGATAATAATTCATCGACTTGCCGGATAACCTCAAAGCGCCTATCATACGAACCTTTCTTGATTTCCGTTTCACCGAGAAGATGAGCCGATTCGGCAAATTTCGCATCCAACCGTCCTGCGCTCACCCTGAGGTGTTGAGTGCCCGCTGTCGCGGCCAATTCGGCGAGAGACATAGCCAAATGGGAGGCGTTCATTAGAGGGTGGAACAGCCAGAGTTCAATCTCTTTGCTAATCGCGCACAGGTAGCTTGATTCATCATGACAGGTCGTCAGCGCGTGGAGTGCCTCGACACGCTCTGGTCCCTTGAGGTGGGATTCGAGGACCATGAACGTATCAACAAGGGACGCCGTCCTGTCTAACAGCCCGCGATCGATAGGATTCCGAGTCGGGTCGAACAGCTTCGACAGTGCCTTATTCCTGTATAGCATTCGGCCAGTACTGACTGCTCCAGATTGCCGCCGAATGCCACGTTTCTCATCCGATTGGAACAGATCAGTTTCCAGAGCCCAGTCAATTACAAACGGTTGCCGCGGATACTCCGGCAGCGTCGTCCGTGCCCCAAACTCGTCGAATCCGAGTGCGATCTCTACACTCAGGGCATTGTCAAGTTCCGCACTGAGGCCAACTTGCAAAGTGGCCAAAAGTTTCTCGCATACGAACCACGGGATTCCGTCAACTGCAGTATCACGATGTTCTCGTTTGAAGCACATGATCGCCTGAGCGAGAACATAGTCAAGCCAGTACTTGATCTTATGGTCGTGTGAGAGGTTTTCACCGAAGCGTATGCCACGAACCCATCTGTTTTCGTCATTTGTGGTGCGAACATAACGTGGAACAATTAGCCCCGAGTCAATGGAGGAATTACAGCAATCGTGGAAGAGCGCGTCCGTGAGACGGACCCCGGACAGTTCAAGGAGTTGCTTCATTGCTGGGTAGGAAAGCGCAATGTCGAGACGTGACGAATCCAATCTACCGCTAGATCGGGTTGATTCATCCCAGACGAGCCGCTGCGCTTCCAGTACAGCAGCTAATGATTCGCGCGCGTGAGCGCCAGTGGTGTGAGCGAGGTACCGGTTTACCGTTGATAAGAACTTAGAGCCACTGCTCGTCCTGGCAAGTGTAAGCAACTCGCTCTCAATTTCAACTCGGTGCGTATCCCTCCACTCGGGCGTCGGCAGACCCGGTTCAGGCATTTCGCCCGCCAGAGCGGACCGAAGTTCCCTTTGCCATCCTGTGCACATGTCCAATCCGAAAATTAACCTAAGATCACGTTCGGCGACTGACGGAGTATCAATCTCAATGCCCTTCAGGACTTCCGTAATCCAGCGCCAACCAAATTCAAAACTTCCCAAATAGTGTGCAGCGTTCATCAGTGCCTGATACCGTCTGGTCCGGTGAAGTGGGGAGTTTGCCGTAGCTTGAAGGGCGCTCCGCCAGAGAACGCCTAGTGGTCGTGGGCTGTGGTCGAATAGTGTGGTGTCAAGCATCTCGCTTTCAGTCAATGAAAGGCAGTATATGGGCACGACATTGAGATGTCGTTGTTTCCCATCGATGAATATCCGAATCTGACATGGCCCTCGCTGGTAGGATGACAGCGAATGCACTTTCGCTTCCGACATAGCATCGTCATTAAAGACCGTTACGCCGCTGGCCGCATGCCAGCGCCGTGTATTGTCGTGCATCGAATCCCTGCGTGATTTCAAGTCCGCTAACATTGGCTCAAATGGCGTCGGAGAAGTGATGCCGATAATGGGATGGTCGACATCGTAGGGGGTGCCGAGTGAACCGAATGATTGCACTTCGCTATCAATAAATTCCGCGATTTCGTCTTCGCGCACCTTCATCGACGCCTCTACTTTGCGCGCCAGTTCACTGTGTGCACCCCGCGAGATCGTGAGAACACAGCTGTGGACATCTGCATTGAAAAGAGAGAGTTCATCCATGACTCCTGCAAGCGTGGAGCCGAAGATCAAAGTGTCGTCGACCACAACTATCCGTCGGCCAGATAAAGTGGTCGCGTTGATGAAAGGCAGTGCCTTCTCAGTTACGCACTTCTCCCAAGGGACAATTGGTGTGTTTGAAAACTGATCTACGAGCATCAGCAGTCGAGGTGCTTTGCGCGAGATTGCGACAATCAAGTCGTAGCGACTTTGGACAATACCACTGACGAACTTGGTAATGGGCTTCTGGTAGCGACTAAGAAAATGTCTCTCGTGAGCATCCATGATGTTTCCCCAGTGTTTATCGACCCAAATTGATTGACCGCATTATTTTATGTATCATGATAATAGCCGGGTTGAATAGCCGACTCAATCCACTAGGAATTGTTCCTTGGCCTCAGGCACCGCCGCTCACACTGCCAGCATGCGCCTTGTGAGCGGCTATTGAATTTACGAAACTGTGCCAGGAAGTCAAGTCTCCCGGAAGGCTGCTTGTGACCAATTTGTGACTATAATCAGTCCCGAACCGTCAAAATTGATCCAAAGTAGTACTTCAATGGATCGCTGCTATCCTGCCGTAGTCCAACGCAATGCGTTGATGCTCATTCGTTTGTGTTTTCGTCGGGATCGCTTTTCAAGTCCCTTGCGTCTACCAATTACGCCACTCCGGCAATTGGTAAGGTGTTCAGCAATTTAGGCTTAACTTCGAAAGGACGCAAGGGACTTTTGTCCCGGTGCGCGCTTGATTGTACTTGATTGATAGATTGTCACTTGAGCTGAGATTGGCTAGGTGTTGTGACCAATTTGTGACTGCCGAGAGTTTGATGACAGGGTCAGTCTGAGAAAAAAACGCTTCGTTTAATCAATCTGAACAAGTTGTATGCGATAAGAGAGCCAGCCTTCTCGGGGCTCAGTCTTCTTGAATCGGTCGAGGTCGATTGTCGACTAGATTGGCCCCTCGGGACAGTATTTGCCCACTCCCGTGACAGCTTTTTTCAGGAAAGAACTTCTCAGCAACAAGGTTGAATACCGCAACCGCATCTTGCCTCAAGCCCCCTACGTGTTTAGACTTAGCTGACGGCAAACAGTCACGGTGAGCGGCGTCATGTCAAACTCGAAAAAGTGCTTTTCACAGCTTGACCGCGCAGCTGAGATTTCTCAACGATCAGCTTGGACCTAGGTCGCCCTTCCCAACCTCACACAGTGGATGGTTGTGTCACTTTATGTGAGCTTGGTCAAGATGCAGAGCACGGCCAATACGACTATTCCAGCTATCATAGGGATTATCGTGACCTTCTTCATGCGGCCTTCCTTCCTTATTCGAGGATGTTTATCCTCCCGTCCATATGTTCGGCGGATATGAAGGAAATGTTTAGTCGGTTTGGAAGGGAACTCCTATCGGTGACTGACAGACCCCCGAGGTGGCATGTGTGCTAGTAACGCCTGTGACGTCACGTCGGTGACCTGGATCTACCAAAGCGATTGGCTAAGAGGACGCTTCTTGCTCTCCCGCAACGACTGTGACGAGGTACGTGATTCGTGCACAGGTAACCTATTAGTACGCAAGCCATTAGGCGTCTAACGAAATGGGGTGCTGTCAAAGTTAGAGAACCAAGCAACCAGGGTCGCGACGACGCTACCTGTCCATCAGTACGATGAAGTTGGCTCAATCGTGAAGTTGGCACCAGACGCAGTTCTCCTTTCAAAAGCTGTTCTTCCACGGCCAATCGCACGAATTCGCGGCTGCAACGACATGTCTTGACCCTTGATGCTGCACCGGACGGATCCAGGACTTTGGATCACTGAGAGTACTCGTGTTTCTGGCACTGAACGCGTTGACACGACACAGCAAAAAACATCATATTGCCAATCACAAAGGCCTTTTCTAACTGAACAGAATTTTCTATTTTGTCTATCACTTGAAAAAAGAAGGAGCGAGACTTCAATGAAAGAGATTCAGATTCTGCATTGCTCTGATATTCACTGCGGGGCGAACTTCATCCTCTCCCCAAAAGAGGTAGCAAATTACTCCAGGTTGTCGCCAGAGTGCTATCTTGCCGAAAAGGTCGCCAAAGATGTTGCAGCGAACTTCCCGAAGCGTCTTGATCTAGTGGTTGTCAGCGGAGATGTCAGCGAGAGCGGTGTGAAAGTGGAGTTTGAGATGGCTTGGCGGTTTTTGGAACACTTGATCAACTGCCTTCGAGATTCGAAGAAACAGCAGTTATCCATGGATCAACTCATCGTTGTTCCAGGCAATCATGATATCAACTTCGACGATAACAAGACTGCTTACAAAGCCGCCAAGGGCAGGAAACCCGCCTACCAGTTCACGGAGAGACTCGACAGATTTGGTGAATTCTACAAGCGGATATATGCGAGGACATCGCACGCACGCACATATAATAAAGAGCAAGGGATTCACATTTTCAGATATCCGGACTTGGGGATGGCTGTATTTGGCTTCAACTCGTGCGGCAAGATCGGCCACACTACGCCATCGGCACCGGGTCATCTTCTCCCCGAAGACATACTTTCGGCATTCGATCAACTCAAAGATGTCGAAAAGTATCCTGCGCGCATTGGCATCTTCCACCATAACGCGGTGGAAGTGCCAGTATTTGGAGAGTTTGACCAGCGTGACTGCTTGTCGTCAGCTGCGGTCGATCATTCGGCTTTTGTAAGGAGCGGCATATCCGCACTTCTTTATGGGCACAGGCACAGAGCGATCACCGATACGTTGCTTCCATCAGGCGCGAAGAAGTCTGAAGCTATTGCATGTGTCGGCGCGAACTCACTCGGATGTGCGAGCGATTTGCGGCCCGGCAGTCATAACGGATATCAAATGATCACGATCCAAATCGAGGATGATAGTTGGGACATTAGCGTCGTTAGTAGAGTCCTCGATCTGACTACCCCGGCTACAGGTAGTGATTCCACTCCTGGGGTGTTTTCGAATGAATATCCAAAACCCTCAAGAGTTCGACTGTCACTTCGCAGTGTACGCCGCGAAAAGCAGGAAGTGTCGGCGCTACGAAACGAGAGCGGACGGGTCAAGAAGGAACCGGCACAGAGGCAGCGTCGTGGCTCCTTATCAGTCGAAACATTGCCGAAGAGCAAGAGACTTGGAACAGCCAGAATAGACATCAGTACAAAACTAGAAAGCCTGGGCGTGTTCAAAGGTTTGGGAATGATGAAGGAAGCGCAAAAGACGCTCAACGAGTTGAAGAAGTACGCCCGTGCAGATGTCGACAGGGCGCTGATCAGGTGTCTGAACAGCGAACTCGAAATCAGAAGTCTCCTCGATGAGGAGAAAATGAACCATGCGGCTCTGAGGGAAAAGTTCCAATTGATCTACAACATTCTGAGTGCTCCTGAGATAAAGGACTCATTTTCCTCGAGCGTCTTTCCAAGAGCAGCCTTTGATACCGAGTTAGCTCGCAGCGAATACTGGAGTACACACTTCGCAACCGGGTTTTCTCAAGTCACACGTCCCGACACATACAAGTACATTAGAGAGGCAAGAGAGGCATTCGAAAAGTCGAAAAGAACTGACCACGAGATCAACAGGCACCTCATACTAATGCTGTTGAATCAAAATGAGTTTGCGCATGCCCGGCAGGCACTACTGGAGGCAATTTCCTTAAGTCCCCAATATGCACCCTACTACGTCTTGAAAGCAGAGCTGGCTGAAAGGGAGATGCGCTACCAAGACGCTCTTGAATGCCTGCGCGAAGCTAAGTCCATCATGGATGGCAGGCCATGCCAAATGGTCGACTTCATGATAATGTATTGCCACTACTTTCTGGGTAACTATGAAGAAGCCGCAAATCTTATGAAAAAGGGAATTAGATCTTGGCCGAATAACAAAGGAATGGCGAACAACTATGCGTTCCTCAAGACAAGAGAGGCCAGACGGGAATTCGGAGACAGACTTTGGACAGAACAGCCCAAGAAGGCAATCGACTTGCTTCAGAGGTTCCTGAAAGCTATTGACAAGATAGGAACGCATGACACAGCCCATTTCAACTACGCCTTGTTGGTATACTGGGCGTCACTGGAAGGAAAACAAGAAATTGCGATCAGGATATTGGGTGACAACGATAGGAAGAACTTGGAGCGGGTCGATGACATCATCGAGTATCTCTTCAGAAAAGCAAGAGAGTTGTATCTCGAGAATCACGATTATATACATGGCTTCGTCGCGTCGTATTTCGCAGAGAAGGCCAAAGCGGGCAAGGCAAGCAGTATAAGGGATCTGCTCCTTGACGAATTCGCTTGGGACAATGACAATTTCTATACGTTCGGACACACCCTACGAAATCGAAAGCGTGCGCTTCTCGCAAAAGACAGAGCGATCAAGAACTTGTTTGGGTTTGGGCACATCGCGACTCTCAGAAGATGGAAGCGGGAATCATCGTCTTTTGCCGATACGGGTGCGCTGGCAGGCGGGGGCTACTATTTCAAGTGGCAAGACAAGGGACTAGTCGTCAATCCCGGGGCAGGTTTTCTAGCAAACTTCCAGCGCCGGGGCTATTCCATAAACGAGATTGATGCCATAATCGTGACATCCTCACACTATTCTGCTTACGAGGAATTTACTGACCTGTTGGAACAGGTGAAACAGGCCCACCGTTATAGGCCGAAGGAAGAGCGAGTTGCCGTCTACTTGGAGGGTTCCGTGCTCCAGAGGTTCCCTGATCTGGCTATTCGCAAAGTGCTCAGCATTCAAAATCCACAAGTACTACCCGATAGGGAGACTTTCCTGTTTGGCGGAGAGCTCGTGCTTGAGTCGGCAATTCCTTGTGACAACGCTGGCCATATGACCGAGAGCACGAACGAGAGCTCTCTCTACAATCCGCCCGTTCTGACCAGACTGAAATTGATGGAGAATGGAACAGCTGTATCTTCCATATGCATAGTCAACAGTTTCTGTCCTTCGGACTCTGCACTCTCCTTCTTGAAAACCTGTGACTACTTGCTCGTCAGCATTGGCGCTTTCACTCCTTATGACCTCTTCAAGGCGTCCATGAATGAACAAATGAAGGCAGATTTGAGACAGCTCAGCTGTTACGACTCTCTTTACATAGAGAGTTTCGGTCTTAATTCCATAGCTGAGCTTCCTGAGGAATATGTCGAGACAACGAATGATAGAGTGTGCGGACTGAGTGATCAACACAATGTCAGTCTTGATCAGTTGATTCGTCTGGCTGATAGTATTCGCGATATGAAAGGAAAAGTGGTAGTACTCGGCAATCTACCCCCGGAACTTGGAGACAAGAGACATGGTCTCGCCAAAGTACTAAACAAGTACTATCCTGATGGACCATCGTATCTCACTGAGGACCTTGGATTGGTAATCGGACTACGAAAGAAGGAAGTACTATGCGAATGCTGCCACTCATGGGTGACGTTGTCCAACCTGAGAGAGGAGTGTATCGAAGGGAGGCTTACTGGTCTCATCAAGCACTTCTGTGAGAAGCACAGGCATGAAAAAGGATTTTCGGGTTTTCTGAGGAGAGAAGAGTGAAAATCTACCTTCCCTGAGTTGTTCCTACGTCAGCAATAGCTGGACATGTAGGGGCTCTTGAAGTAAGATGCTGGTACGGTGACCGACACATCCACGTTGTGACCGATTTGTGGCTACGAACTGTCCAAGTCAATCAAAACTGATACAAAGTAATACTTGAGATTTTTCCCGGCATCCACTTACCGCACAATATAATACGTTGATAGTCAATCACTTGCATCTTCGTCTGGTTCGCTTTTTAAGTCCCTTGCGTCTACCAATTTCGCCACTCCGGCAATTGGTGAAACGTCAGGAAGTTACATAAATTCAAGGTGGAAGGCAAGCGGGGATGCGTAAGTGGCAGGGTGGCCTGGACGTTCGCCCGGGTTTCAGACGCGGACTCGCTTAATGTCAGGAGCGCAGGGCTCCTGACCTACAAGACTCACGAGATCAATCGCTGTGTGTACGACAAAATGCCACCCTTGCGATTGGGCACCCGACTTTGGCTGAGACGGATCAGAAACTCGAATAGGCTCCTGACATGCGACGCTGCTGCGCCTCGTACTCCAAGCACGGGCGAAGCGCTGCGAACGATCTACTATTGTTGCCCCATACGTCAATGACGAAGGATGACCGAATGACAATTCGTGAACAAGTGCCATTCTTCTTAAATCCTACAAATGCGAGATTTGGCGTCATTGCAAACTGAAGACGTGCCAACCCCAGCATCTCCAGCGCTCTGCGGCCGTCTTCCTCAGTTCCCCCGACAGCACTGTGGAGATAGAGCAACTCCTCGCTCCTCGCCCGAGCAAAGGCTGCGACTGATTCACCAGTTGCTTCCCCCGGAACTATTAGCATCACGAAATCGGGAAGCTGACTCTGTTCGTGTTTGGGGGGGTCATTTTGTTTGCGCTTTGAGAACCATCCCATTGTAGTGTCCTCCTTACCTATCGACTAAAGTGAAGACGGTTTCGTCTATCCGATCTTCTGACAAATTCCCGTACGTCGCATATTCTCTATCGGGCATAAGGTGTCCAACCCCAAGGTTGGGTGCGTTATGACCTGTCCCTACTCTTCAATCGTCACCTGACACGCCTTGAACGTCGGTGGATTGGCCACAAGATTCAGCTGGAGGTCGTAGAAACTAAGTGGCAGTCGCGGATAATCGAATGTATTCAGCAGAAAAGTCGTGTCGGGTGCGCTCGTGCGAACCATAAAATAGATCGTGGCGAGCAGGCCGCGACCGGTCGCAACTGCGGCAGAATCGTCAACAACGCCAATCGAGATCGTGTCAGTTTTGGCAAGAACATTTTTGAACATAAATTGATCGGCGCGGCTGTTCTTGAACGAGACCGAATCGAGATGCAGGAGAGAGGAGGGGAATAATATAGGCACGTTGATTGCGGACAGAGAGACCTCGTTGTCGAAGTTGACCGGCACGGTAAAAACCTCTCCGGGCGCAGCCTGAATCTTCTCGGGTAAGTAGACCCGATTCGCAATCTTTTCCGGCTCGTCGCTGCTATCGCCGCACCCTACGATTCCGGCGCCTATTAGAAAGAACAGTGTGGCGAAAACGCGGCCAAATCGAAACATCTCAACTCCATTCCAGCATGTCTATCAGTTAGATAACGCGCCACGGTACAATTTGTCCAATGCTTTTTTTGGCTACCGCGGTGATTGTTCAGCAGGAATCGGTGTTTTAGTGCAACTAAGCACTACAAAATCAGTTGCCAATCGTATCATAGTTTGTATTATACCGCGAGTTGAGTGGAGGATATATGAATTCTGTTGAATTGGCCAGGAAAGTTTTCTGGGTGGGGGCGGCAGACCCTGATTTGCGGGTATTCGATATCGTCGTTAAGACGGATTACGGAACAACCTACAATTCCTATCTACTCGTGGGGGAAAAGGTAGCTCTGATCGATGCGGTCAAAGAGGGGTTCGAGAATGTTCTCTTCGCCCGTATTGAGGAACACGTACCGTTAGAGCGGATCGACTATCTGATCGTCAATCACACCGAACCCGACCACTCCGGCGCCATCAAGCTACTTCTGGCGCGCAATCCCAAGATCAAGCTCGTATGCTCCAAACCGGCGGTGCCGTTTTTGAAGAATATCGTCAACGACGAATCAGTCGCGATCGATGGCGTCAAAGGTGGCGACCGTCTCGATCTGGGAGGGCTGACGCTCGAATTTATCTCGGCTCCATTTATGCACTGGCCGGATACTATGTTTACCTATTGTCCCGAGGAGAAGATTCTTTTCCCGTGCGACGGGTATGCGGCGCATTTTGCCCCTTACGAATCAATCTTCTTCAAACCGGGGGACAAGGTGCATGAGAAGGAGGCATGGCACTACTATGACGCGATCATGCGTCCGTACGCGTCCTTTTGTCGGAAAGCATCGCAGGCCGTGATTGGCATGGATATCAAAATCGTAGCACCATCACATGGGCCAATCAACCGCGACGAGCCGAAGCGTTTTATCGAAAAGTATCTGGAATGGACAGCGCCGAAGAACGTTGGCGACAAGAAGCGCGTCCTAATAGCTTTTGCCAGTTCTTATGGAAATACCAGAATGATGGCGCAGGAGATCGACCAGACGCTCCAGCAGGCCGGTTTGTCAACCACAATGGTGGACCTGGCTCATATCCCCGCGAAGGAGTTACGTGATCATTATGAAGCGGCTGACGCGATTCTTTTTGGTACGCCGACTTTCGTCGGCGATGTGGTCAAGCCGGTGTGGGACGCTGCCCAGCTATTGATGACGGTTTCGAGCGTCGGCAAAAAGGCCGCCGTGTTTGGCTCCTATGGCTGGGGAGGGCAGGCGGTGGACATATTGGAATCATACCTTGAAGGCCTCAAGCTCAAAGTGCACAAGCCCGGCGTTAAGGCAAGACTGGTTCCTTCGCAGACGGAATTGGAGGAATGCAGACGTTTTGCTGAGGCGTTTAGTGGATTCGTGCGGCAGGGATAGGCGATGCTTTCCGCTAAAGCGTAAACAAGAATGAACCGATACTCTATCATGTATGTTCGCTGGCGCCCATATTGAAAGTTTTGAGAATGTAAAAGCGCTTGACAAAACCTGAGAAAAGATTATGCTTGATGATATGCTGACAGCGGAAGCGCTGCCATGATCGTTAGTTTTTCCGGGATTTATCTGCTGAGTTATTCATCGACAGTTATCGTTGCAAGACCTGTTGCCTCCGTGTATTCGGCGGTAATGCTGAGTTCTTGCCGACAGCTTCAAAGCGCATGTGAATCGGTATTATCTCGGGTGAATCGTTCACCTTACAATGGTGTATCAGACACTTTGATTTCTAATTGAAACTTCCCCCTGACAGCAGCGGACTGTGAGCGCTCGCGCGGGTCTGAACCCTCAAGCGCAATTGGTCATTCCTGTGCGACCGGAAGTTGAAAGGAGCCGTAAAACACGGAATAGCAGACTTTGATTTGAGTGAAAAACATTAACTCTCGACGGGCCTGTTTGGCTTGCCGAGAATAGATAACTTTCTGGAGGAACAAATGAATATCTACGTGGGAAACCTCGCACGCGAAGCCAGTGAAGATGACTTGCGCGCGATTTTCGCCGAATTTGGACAGGTCAGCAAAGTGACCATTCTTAAGGACAGATTGAGCGGCGAGCCGAGAGGTTTCGGATTTGTCGAAATGTCGTCGCCCGAAGAGGCCAAGGCCGCAATTGAAGGCGCCAATGGTCGGCAACTCAAAGGGCAGTCGCTCCGTGTTAACGAAGCACGGCCACGCGAAGACAACCCTGATCGTGGCGGTGATCGTTCACGACGCCCTGGTGGTGGCGGTGGTGGTCGCGGCTGGTAAGCTCAGAAACTGCAACCAAACCGCGATCATGGCGGCTGATTGATACCGTGCCGTGCTTCTCATGAGGAGTACGGCACTCTTAATCGTACAACCGTCCGAGAGCGCCGGCAGGAATCCTGAGGGCGTCCCATAAATTGTAGTTAGAGGTTATGCCGTAGGTGCGAATTTATTCGCACAACTTCGATTTATCCTTCTTGTTTGGACCGGAGTAATTTGGCAAAGAGGTGTATTTCCTACTATGCTCGAGTGCGAATAAATTCGCACCTACAACCCCTCAAACCGACTTGTGGGACAGCCTCGGGGTTCCTGAAGACGCCTGAAGAAGAGAGGACTTTTCAACAGTCCCGTATGATCGGTACGGCACTTCCAACAGTACTACATTCTTATCGTACTTGAGTCGTGGGAATGGGCTTCGTTTGTACTCCTGCCAACGATTTTTCGAAAGTCACTGCGCCAAGGCAGGAGTCCACCAGAAAATAACTTTCCGGATGAAACGGCGCGTAAAACAAAGAGACTTCTTCAAACGGCAGATCTGCCAGAGTGCGGGGAAGCTCTTCAGTTTTTCCAACTACCTCACGCATCAGTGCCACACGAGCCAGCGCCCCGGCTTCGGCTATTCCGACCGCAACCGGCAGGTAGTTTTCCTTCAACTCTCGCGATTCAAACATAGGCAGCTTCGACATCGCGCAGGAGATGCGCCGGGTGAGACGGTACAGTGCCTCGAAATTCTTGATTCGAAATGCGGGCACACATATAGCCCCGGCATTCTCGCTGCCGCCGAATCTTATCCTGAAAACATTCATCTGCTCGGCAGAAAGTCTGAACATCCAGAAGGGAAAGTACCGTTCATCGGCATTCGCCGATCCCTGAACCGACAAAATCCGACGATTCAACTCCGGACAATCCTCAAGAATCGTCAATTGCTGACAGTTCCGGCAAATATAGACATAAGACCGGGTATCCGGCAACTGTTCGCCGCAGTTGCTGCAACGGTGCAATTCCACACCCAAGCGACCCAACTCAGTTGATTGTTGATGGTCCGCGATCTGCAATTGCTCGGAGATGCCGTCACTGCAACTATAGACGATTCGACCGGTCAATCCATCCAGCATGAAGCTTTTCGTCCTGCCCATCACGTTGCCTTCCGCCAAGAAGTAGGGGAAGTTGATGAGCGACAGCACCGGACGAAGCAACAGCGAGATGTTCACACCAGACTCTTCTGCTGAGATATGATTCAGTTGCTCAACCGCCCGGTTAGCCTTGGTGATGGCTTCCTGCCAAGGTGTCTCGATACTTAACAACTCAAAACCGAGTTGCAGGTGTTCCTCGCTGTATGGCATCGTCTTAACATATTCGGTCCGCTCGCCAAGACTGTACGGTATGATTTCCGAAAGACCACCGGCTGCAATTGTGACGTCATACGGCGATAGCATCGTCTCGACCTTCTTCAGATCGGTGGCCGTTTCCGTGTTTGTCTCCTCATTATAGTTGATGCGCGTTTCCTTGCGGTGGCGCAGTTTCAACAAGATGGCGTCGATTTTCCAATACGGGAAATAGAACTTGCGAACACTGTCGAGAGAGTGAGTCAGTGGCTCAGCGTTGCCCTTCAGATGGCGATCAATGTGAAAACGCACATCCTTGTCAAATACCTTCGCTTTGACAACATACGCCGGTGGTGTAGCTGGAGTAAGAATCCTCAGCACCGAGCAACAACTCGAGCACGAGGTCGTTAGGAAATCCAACTCCAATTCGAGTTCCGCCCCGCAAGCCGGGCAGCTTGTGGCAATATAGAACCCGCGCTTAGCTTTGGCCGGTATCATCGCGTTTTACTGCCTTACCACACTTGCCGCAGAACTTCGAGCCGGGAATCATTTCCGCCTGGCAGTTGGGGCAAAGCTCCTTGGCGTCCAAGCGAAGTCCACAAAACAGACAGAACACGGCCTCAGAGGGTAATTCCTTGTGGCAGGACGGACAGAAATTCTGCACGACCATCTGGTGCCCACAGCGGTAGCAATAGCGTGACTGTTCCGGCGTATCCGTATGGCACTTGGGGCAGGTCACAGTTGCCAATGGCGCCTTTCTCAACTCCTGTTGGTCTGGAGAGAAAACTTTGTTCATCATCGTCGGCACCATCAGTCCGACACCTGCCGCCATTCCCATCGTATTGCCCGTCGCGCCGGCAATTCCAGAAGTAGCCAGACCTTTTGCCATCTCGAACTTGAAAAACTTGTCCAGATCACCAACCGCTTCCATTCCTGATCGCTGGTCAATCATCTTGCCGACCTCGTCGGGCGGTGTGATCGACGAAATGAAGAAGTCTGTCAATTCGAGGCCGTACTTGGTGAACTCGCTGGAGACTTCATTCTTGAACTGCGAGGCGAGCTGCTCGTACTGTCCGGGGAGATCCAAAATCGAATCCAGCTTCTCGCCCAACAGATCGTTCATCCGGGCGACAATCACATCGCGGAGATAATCCTGAATATCATCGGTCGTATACAACGCCTGTCTGCCGACGATCGTATTTAGAAACAACAGCGGCTGGGTAACCCGAATTGTGTACGCCCCGTGGCCGCGCAACCGTACAAGCCCGAGCTTGCTGTCCTCAAAAGTCACCGGGTCTTTGGTGCCCCATTTGAGACTCGTAAAGACTTTCAGATTGACAAAATAGACCTCAGCCCGAAACGGCGAGTTAAACCCAAACGGGAACGAAAGCAGCCGGGTCAAAATCGGAACGTTCAGAGTTGAAAGCGTGTGCCTGCCAACGCTGAAAGAGTCGCAGGCATGTCCATCCTTGAAAAATATCGCCATTTGGCTGTCGCGCACGATCAGTTGCGCGCCGAGCTTGAAGTCCGCTGAACCATGCTGCGGTAGGCGGAAAAGCATTTCATCTCCGCTTTGATCCAGCCACTCGATGATTTCGATCATTAATGACATAGTCTCTCCCCAAAAATGTTACCGGTTATGCCTGCTTAAGAAGATCGTCAAAGATTGAAAGTGTCTTGAATCGCTTGTCCGCATTGGCGTGTTTTCCTGCGAAATGCGGAACCCAACACCTGATTCAATTGTTCTTAAAGAACAAATCCTGAACGTGCAGATCACGTACGACTCTGGATGTAGATGAAGACCGTGCCAAAAGGGCACTTGATAACTGACAAGGAGTAACGAGTATGATGATTTCTGAAACAATGGCGGCGAAGTTGAACCAGCAAGTAAAAGAGGAGTTCTTCTCCTATTGGACCTACCTTGCCATGGCATACCGGTTCGAATCGATAGGTCTGAAGGGATTCGCCAAGTGGTATCAGCTCCAGGCGGACGAGGAAAAGGGTCACGCGCTGAAAATCGCCGGCTATCTGATCGAGCAGGGAGCCGATGTCAAGCTAACGGCGCTCGACAATCCCAAAACCGATTATGCTTCGGCACAGGAAATTGTGCAGGTCACCGTCGAACACGAGAAAAAGATCACGCGACTAATTCACGAACTGATGGCACTGGCCAACAAAGAAGATGACTTCGCTACCGCCAGCTTCCTGGGTTGGTTCGTTGATGAACAAGTTGAGGAGGTTTCGATCGCTCAGCAGTTGTTAGATATGGTCAAACTTGCGAGTGACAAAGTGCAGCTTATGCTCATGGAGAATCGCATCTTCACGCTGCGCGAGTAGCATTAACTTCGCACGAAGATGCCACACGCCTGGCGATAAACGTGAAAGCGGCCACCTAACCGGCCGTTTTCTTCATATCACACAACAACGCCATGAAGCGACCCAAACACTCCCCAACAGTAACTCCTGTGATTACGTTTGACTAATAGCCATGATTACTTACCTTCTCGCCAAACTTGATTGATCGATGATTACTAAGATACTGATTGCCAACCGAGGCGAAATCGCCATCCGCATCATCCGTGCCTGCCGTCATCTCGGCATTGGTAGCGTGGCGGTCTTCTCGGATGCCGATCGCGGCGCGCTACATGTGAGCATGGCGGACGAAGCCTATCATATCGGCAAGTCCCCGGCCTCACAAAGTTATCTTGTCGGCGAAAAGATTATCGCGGTTGCCAAACAAGCCGCTGCCGATGCTATCCATCCCGGCTACGGTTTTCTCGCGGAGAATTGGCGTTTTGCGCAGTTGGTTGCCGACGCGGGACTGATCTTCATCGGTCCTCCCGCAGAAGCCATCAGATTGCTCGGCGACAAACTCGAAGCCCGCGCGCTGGCCGAGAAAGCCAAAGTGCCTGTCATTCCCGGCGGAGCGGTGCATCCCGATGATCTTGCCCACGCTAAAGCGTTCGCCAAAAGGTGCGGCTACCCGGTGCTGGTTAAAGCTGTCGCCGGTGGTGGCGGCAAGGGCATGCGCATTGTCCAAGAGGCGAACGAACTGGCTGCCGCGCTAACAGCTTGCGGCAGCGAGGCGAAGTCGGCATTTGGTGATGATCGCGTCTTAGTCGAGAAATATGTTACTCGACCGCGCCATATTGAGATTCAAGTCGCTCGCGATCGCTTTGGCAAGAGCGTCTATCTGGGCGAGAGAGAGTGCTCCATCCAACGGCGGCATCAGAAGTTAATTGAAGAAGCGCCATCGGTTTTTGTCGATGAGCCGCTTCGTCGCACGATGGGTGAAGTCGCACTCAAAGCAATTGCGGCAGCCAACTACGAAAACGTCGGTACGGTGGAATTCCTTGTGGACGCCGACCGCAAGTTCTATTTCCTTGAAGTCAACACGCGCCTACAGGTCGAACATCCTGTTACCGAATTGGTGACCGGAATCGATTTGGTGAAAGAGCAAATCCGAATCGCTGCCGGCGAAAAGTTGTCGTCTACGCAGGATCAGATCAGGATCAAAGGTCACGCGCTCGAATGTCGTATCTGCGCGGAAGACCCCGGCAACGATTTCTTGCCCAGCGCGGGACGCATCTACAGTTATCGCGCGCCCTCCGGTCCGGGTGTCCGCGTTGATTCCGGCGTTGTGGAGAATTCCGAAGTGCCGCCTTACTATGACTCATTGTTGGCGAAGCTTGTGACCTACGGCGCCACGCGGTCGGAGGCGATCGAGCGGATGCGTCAGGCGCTTGCAGAATTCCGCATTGCAGGGGTTGGGACAAACGTCTGTTTCCACGAGTCGGTCATGGAGCACCCAGAGTTCCTTGCCGGCAGACTTACAACCAACTTTGTCGCCGATCACTTCTCCGGCGGACGTTGCACCGGCCCGGCTGACGCACATCTAACTGAAGCAGCCGCTGTAGCGGCTGCGCTATACCACTATTATGATTCGAAACGGATCAAACAGATCAACCCTGCTGCAATGCCAAGTTCCCGCTGGGGCGCTTTGGCCAGAACTGATGGCTTGCGTAACGACCGTAGAGGCAAGCCATGAAATATCTGGTGACCATCAACGACCTACCTCTGACAGTTGATATTTCCGAGCAGGCGGATGAACTTCGAGTCATGGTCGACGGCAGACTTATCGCCAGTTCAGTAGTCACAGATAAGGAGCACAACCGCATGTCGATGTTGCTTGATGCCCGGTCTTTCGATGCTGAGGTTTATCGCAGCAATGGCGTAACTTCCGTCTTGCTGGCCGGCAGAGAATTCCCTTGTATTGTCGAAGATGAACGGCTGGTGTTGATCCGCAAGGTTGTTGGTCTGACCACAGCCGGTCAAAACACCGTGGTCAAGGCGCCGATGCCGGGTCTGATCGTGCGGCTGTTAATAAACGTCGGCGATACCGTCACGAAGGGGGAGAGATTGTTAATTGTCGAAGCGATGAAAATGGAGAACGAATTGAAATCGCCCATTGCCGGAAGGGTCAAGGAAATCCACGTCGCCGTCGGACGCCCGGTCGACAAAGGCCAGGTCCTCGTCACATTATCAGGTCATGACCAACAAATTCCATAATCAGGACGATCGGTCCGGGTTTGACTACCGCGATAAACTCGGAGACCCCGGCGAATTCCCATACACGCGCGGCATCTATCCCGGCATGTACACCGACCGCCTCTGGACAATGCGCCAGTATGCCGGGTTCGCGAGCGCGCGCGAATCGAATTTGCGCTATCGTTATCTTCTCGAACACGGGCAGACCGGCCTGTCGGTGGCATTTGATCTACCTACTCAGATCGGCTATGATTCCGATCATCCAATGGCCCAGGGCGAAGTCGGCAAGACCGGCGTTGCGATTGACACGCTTGCCGACTTTGAACTACTGTTTGAAGGTATTCCGCTCGACAAAGTCTCAACCTCGATGACAATCAACGCCACCGCCGCGATTTTGCTTTGCATGTACATTGCGGTAGCCAGCAAACAGGGGGTGTCAGAATCGCAAATCACCGGCACCGTGCAGAATGATATCCTCAAAGAGTTTATTGCGCGCGGCACGTACATCTATCCGCCGAAACCATCCATGCGTTTGGTTACTGATATTTTCGCCTATGCCGGAGCCAATCTCCCGCGCTACAATACGATTTCGATATCCGGCTATCATATTCGCGAGGCGGGCGCTACGGCCGTTCAGGAGGTTGCCTTTACGCTTGCCAATGCCATCGAATACGTCTATCACGCGGTGCGTGCCGGACTCGCAGTAGACGACTTCGCCCCAAGACTTTCTTTCTTTTTCTGCGCGCAACAGAACTTGCTCGAAGAGGTCGCTAAGTTCCGCGCCGCGCGCCGCATCTGGGCAAAGATTATGAAACAACGTTTTGGCGCCAAGAATCCCGCTTCTATGATGCTCCGTTTTCACACTCAGACCGCCGGTGTCTCGCTGACAGCGCAACAGCCCGAAGTCAATACTGTACGCACAACTCTGGAAGCGCTCGCTGCTGTGCTCGGTGGCACGCAGTCTCTTCACACGAATGCCCACGATGAAGCGCTGGCCTTGCCGACAGCCGAATCAGCGCAGTTGGCATTGCGCATCCAGCAGATTCTGGGTTACGAAACCGGCCTTGCCGATGAAGTCGACCCACTCGCCGGCAGCTATTATCTCGAAGCCAAGACTGACGAGATCGAGACTGCTGTCTTGGAATACTTGAAACGGGTGGACGTTTTAGGCGGCTCGCTGAGAGCAATCGAAGAGGGTTTCTTCCAGAAGGAGATTCAGTCGTCGGCATACGATTTTCAACGGCAGGTTGAGAAAGGCGAGCGCGTCATCATCGGCGTCAACAAGTTCCGCACCGACGATAAAGTCGAAGTACAAGTCCAGAAGCTTTCTGCGAATATCTGCGACGAGCAGATTGCGCGACTAACAGCAGTCAAATCCCGTCGCGATGCCGATGCTGTCAATCGCGCCCGGCATGATTTGACGGCAGCCGCCACGTCGAACGACAACTTAATGCCGATCATCCTTCGCTGTGTCGAATCCTACGCTACGGTAGGGGAGATATCCGATACTTTGCGCTCCGTCTGGGGCGAATATCGCGAGTCGGTAATACTGTAGCGGCAACCCTTGCGGTTGCCTTCAGGGCTTCAGTTCGAGCGTGCATCAAGCGGTCTCTTCCTCAACCAAACAATCCGCTTTCTGCTTGACAATCAGGGTTCGGACTCCCAGATTGACACTGTACCGATGTATTGGAATCCTGTTGTCCGGGAGGATAAAATGTTTCGCCGATTCGCTTTCATGACAGTTCATGTGGTTCTGTTGGTGTCGCTCCTGACACTCGCTGCCGTCGCAGACAACCAGTCTCTCACAACTCAACGCCTCAATCAGATGCCATTGGCGTTCACCAAGAATATGGGTCAGTGGGATGACCGTGTCTTGTTCCGTGCCAACGCCGATGGGGCGACGATGTGGTTCACCAAAGAAGGGATCACCTATCAATTCACCCGCCACGTTGCTGGTCATTCCCGCGAAGGCGGGGATCCAGCCTCCGTAGGGGTAGCCCCACGTGGCTACCCACGCGAGGGCAACCACATGGGGTTGCCCCTACACGATCCTGACGACCGTGATTCTATCGAAACGCTCGTCCTTACCGCCAAATTCGTCGGCGCAAATGCAAATCCCGAAGTTGTCGCCGAAGGGCAAATGGAATACAAATGCAACTACTTCCTCGGCAATGATCCGTCGAAATGGCATACCGATGTGCCCAACTACGAAGCGATTACGCTTAAAGACATCTACCCCGGCATCGACCTGAAATACTCTGGCGACGGCAAAGGTCAGGCGGCGTATGAGTTCATGGTTGCGCCGGGAGCGGATATGGCGCAGATCAAGGTTGAATACGAGGGAGCAGAAGAAACTTCGATTGATTCCGACGGCAGAATGACTGTACGAACCAAATGGGGCGACATGATCGCAGGACTAAAGTCTCCTACGAGTGGCGCCCCGTCTGGTTCCTGTGCGTGGTGGACGTCCCCGTCTACCACGTTGCCGCAAGACTTGGCGCACGGGGACGTACGCCAAGCACGGGCGTTTCCGGGCACTTCGTCAGTCGAGTTGGTTTACAGCACCTACCTCGGTGGGGATAACTACGATGATGGATGGCGCATCGCGGTCGATGGCAGCGGTAGTGCCTACGTAATGGGCGAGACTCGGTCTTCCAACTTCCCGACTTTGAATCCCTATCAGTCGACGTATCAAGGCGGAGGAACTTATGGAGGTGATGTTTTTGTGACCAAGCTCTCCAGTTCCGGCGACAGCTTGATCTACAGCACCTACCTCGGCGGGGGAAGCAGCGATTGGGCAGGGAGCATCGCCGTCGATGGCAGCGGTTATGCCTATCTGACGGGCGAAACTTATTCTTCCGACTTCCCGACTTTGAATCCCTATCAGACGTTTCAAGACAGCTCAGATGTTTTTGTGACCAAGCTCTCCAGTTCTGGCAACAGCGTGATCTACAGCACTTACCTCGGAGGGGGAGACTACGATAAAGGTGTGGGCATCGCGGTTGATGGCAGCGGTTATGCCTATGTGACTGGCTTGACCGGGTCTTCCGACTTCCCGACTGTGAATCCCTATCAGGCGACCTATCAAGGGGGAGGCGATTATTGGGGTGACGCTTTTGTGACCAAGCTCTCCAGTTCCGGCAACAGTCTGATCTACAGCACCTACCTCGGCGGGGGAAGCGACGATGATGCAGAAGGCATCGCAGTCGATGACAGCGGCAACGCCTATGTGACGGGCCAGACTTCTTCCTCCAACTTCCCGACTGTGAATCCCTATCAGACGTATCAAGGCTCTAACGATGTTTTTGTGACCAAGTTATCATATTCCGGCAACACTCTGATCTACAGCACCTACCTCGGCGGGAGAAGCAGCGATTGGGGATACGGCATCGCGGTGGATGGCAGCGGCAATGCCTATGTGACGGGCCGGACTGGTTCTTCCAACTTCCCGACTTGGAATCCCTATCAGACGTATCAAGGCGGCGGGTTCTTTGGCTGGGACGCCTTTGTGACCAAGCTGAGCGATGCCGGCAACAGCCTGATTTACAGCACCTACATCGGCGGGGGAAACGACGATTATGGATACGGCATCGCGGTCGATGGCAGCGGCAATGCCTATATAACGGGACAAACCTATTCTTCCGACTTCCCGACTTTGAATCCCTATCAGACGAACCAAGACACAACTGATGCTTTTGTGACCGAGCTCTCCAGTACCGGCGCCAGCCTGATCTATAGCACCTACCTCGGCGGGGGAGACAGGGATTATGGATACGGCATCGCGGTCGATGGCAGCGGTTATGCCTATGTGACGGGCTCCACTTCTTCCTCCAACTTCCCGACTTTGAATCCCTATCAGGGGACGTTTCAAGGCGGCGGATACTATGGTGATGCTTTTGTGACCAAGCTCTCCGCTGATGCAGCGAACGACGTATCTGATGAAATAACTCCCGTCACGCTTCCGGAGAAACCGGCTCTCGATCAAAACTATCCCAATCCTTTTAATCCGAGCACAAAAATCGGTTTCGACCTTCCCAAACCATCATTTGTTTCTCTGGATATCTTTGATGTCTTGGGTCGCAAGGTGACAACCTTGATAAACGAGCAGCTGACGGCTGGAAGCAAGCGAGTCCAGTGGGACGGCAGGGACAACATAGGAGCGGAAGTAGCATCTGGGGTCTATTTCTACCGGCTACGAATTGGTGATCATGTTGAAGTCAAGAAGATGGTGCTGCTGAAATGAAACCATCCATTCAGCACATTGCCATTGCCGTCCGCGACATCGAACAAGCAAAACAACTCTACTCCGGTGTTCTCGGCGTTACCGTGTCGGAAACGACCGACGTCCCCGACCAGAAGGTCAGGATCTGTTTTATCGAACTCTCCAACGCGCGCATAGAGCTTATCTCTCCGATGACAGGCAATGAATCTCTAACCCGCTTCCTTGACAAGCACGGCGAAGGCCTGCACCATATCTGCCTTGGGGTTGCTGATCTTGCCGCCGAACTTGCGCGCCTTAGGCAACAAGGAGCCAGCCTGATTGACGAGCAACCGCGGATAGGAGCGGGTGGGCACAAGATCGCATTTATCCATCCCGGTTCAACCGGTGGCGTACTTATCGAACTGGAGGAGATAAGGTAGGCTCTACAGCAGTGTCACTGAAACAACTTCGCGGATACGCTGTGGCTTGACACGATGTCATTCCCCGCGCAGGGGATTGCTGAAAAACCTCGGAATTGTCATTGCGAGGAGTCAGGTGGGAAAGAGAGGGGAGGGGAAATGACGACGAAGCAATCTGCGCGCCCGCATCTGGTGAGCGTCAATCGAGATTGCTTCGTCGTGCTCCACACCCAGCATCACCACTCCGCACTCCTCGCAATGACACGGTCAGGGCTTTTTCAACAGTCCCTTTCACCGAGTGTGCCGACCCAAATAGTTGTTGACTTGACTCCGAAAAATCCTACCTTCTCACCCAACAATTTCGGAGGTTGGACTGACTAGTTTCGAAACCTATTTCCCTATCTTCTTTCAAATCGTACTGGCGATAGTTATTGGGGTCTGCATGTTCGGCGTTTCCGCTATGCTGGGCAGGCGTTCCAAGAGTCGCGTCAAGGATGAAGCATACGAATGCGGCATCGAAGCTACGACTGATACCCGGCATCGCTTTTCCGTCAAATTCTATCTGGTTGCGATCCTATTCATCGTCTTCGACTTGGAGACGGTCTTCCTCTTCCCATGGGCAGTCAACTACAAACAACTTGGCTTGTTTGGACTGGTCGAAATGGTCATCTTCGTTCTAATCCTTCTGGTCGGCTACGTATATATCGTTAAGAAGGGAGCGATCAAATGGGATTAGAAGAGAAGATTCCTGACGGTATAATTCTTGCAACTGCAGAGAAAGTGGTCAATTGGGCGCGCAAACGGTCGACCTGGCCTTTTGGCTTTGGGCTGGCTTGCTGTGCGATTGAAATGATGTCAAGCTTCGGCCCCAAGTACGACCTTTCCCGTTTTGGCATGGAAGTTATGCGCGCCTCGCCACGGCAGGCGGATTTGATGATAGTAGCCGGCCGAGTTTCCAACAAGATGGCGCCGGTGCTTAAACGGCTTTACGATCAAATGCCCAATCCGAAATGGGTGATCTCCATGGGTGCCTGTGCGTCTTGTGGCGGCATTTTCAACAACTACGCCATTTTGCAGGGCGTCGATAAGATCGTGCCGGTCGATATCTATGTTCCCGGTTGCCCGCCGCGACCGGAGCAGTTGATCGATGGCATCGTGAAGCTGCAGAAGTTGATCGATCAGGAGAAGCTCAAAGGCGATTCCAGGCAGAGCGCCTGAGTCGAATTGAATCCAGGGACTATAACTGAACTTATTGGATGAGCAACATCACCCGCGAACGAGTTACAGCCCAGTTCGGCGACAAGATACTCGCAACTACCGAGCACTTCGGTGAGTTGGCGTTTGTCGTCGACAAGTCAACGATTGTCCCCTTGGCGCGTTTTCTCCGTGACGATACCGCGCTGAAATACGTACATCTATCCGATATCACCGCCACCGACTGGCCTGAACGCGAGAAGCGTTTTGAAGTGATCTACCATCTGTACTCCTACGACCTGACGGAGTACGTCCGATTCAAAGTGCACGTTGCCGACAAAGAATCGGTGCCGACTCTCACCGGCGAATGGGATACCGCCAATTGGCTGGAGCGGGAAGTGTTCGATCTATTCGGCATACCTTTCGACGGCCATCCCGACTTGCGCCGCATCCTGCTCTGGGATGAATTCGAGGGACATCCGCTTCGCAAAGACTATCCATTGACCTACGAAACCCCGCAATTCACATACAACAAAGACCAGCCGCCGGAGGTCATCAAGTAGTGCAAACTGAGACGATGACCGTCAACCTCGGTCCTCAGCATCCGGCGACCCACGGCGTTCTGCGTGTGGTCCTGGAGCTTGACGGCGAGGTAGTTATAAAATGTACTCCCGAAGTTGGCTATTTGCATACCGGCATCGAGAAGACCGCCGAAGCAAAGCTCTACTACAAAGTCATTCCGATGACCGACCGCATGGACTATCTCGCGCCGATGTCGAACAATCTCGGCTATTGTCTGGCGGTCGAGAAGTTGCTTGGCGTTGAAGCGCCACCAAAAGCACAGTGGGCGAGAGTTCTGCTGACGGAAATCACGCGGCTGAATTCACATTTAGTCTGGCTTGGTACGCATGCTCTTGACATTGGCGCCATGAGCATGTTGCTATACGTCTTTCGCGAGCGCGAGGACTTGCTCACCATATATGAAGCCGTCTCCGGCCAGCGGATGATGTCTACCTATTTCCGCATCGGCGGACTGACGGATGACTTGCCGAGTGACTTCGAACCAATGGTGCGCAAGGTTATCAGGACTTTTCCGGTTCGCTTCGATGAATACGAGAACATCCTGACCAACAACCGCATCTGGCGTAACCGCACTGTCGGTGTTGGTGTGATTAGCAAGGAAGAGGCCATCAAGTCGGGGATCACCGGTCCCATACTTAGAGCAGCCGGTGTCAAACACGATCTCCGCAAGGTCAGACCATATTCCAGCTATGAAAAGTTTGATTTTGATATACCGACTCAGGAAGCTTCCGACTGTTTTGCGCGATATCAAGTGCGCCTCGAGGAAATGCGGCAGAGCTTGCGCATCATTCAACAGGCAATAGACGGCATGCCGGAAGGCCGCTATCTCGCGCGCGTGCCGGGCGTCGTCCGACCTACCAAGGAAGAAGCGCTCTTTCAGATGGAGGCCATGATTTACCACTTCAAATTGGTTACCGAAGGTTTCCACCCTCCGAAAGGCGAAGTGTACGTAACGATCGAGTCACCCAAGGGAGAACTGGGATACTACATCGTTTCCGACGGCGGTACCATGCCCTATCGCATGCGCGTGCGGCCACCGAGCTTTGTCAATATCTCGGCGCTCTCGAAACTCGTGGTCGGCAGATTGCTGGCGGATGTGATCGCCTGCATCGGTTCGGTTGATATCGTACTTGGCGAGGTGGACAGATGATCTTATCAGATTCGGCCAAGTTACAGATTTCGCAAACCGCCACGCGCTATCCCAAAGTCAGGTCGGCGATTCTTCCGGCGCTGCATGTCGCGTATGAAGAGCACGGCTATCTGAGTGACCAGATGTATGAAGAAATCGCGCAGGTACTTGGTGTGAAGTTTATCGAAGTCGCCGAAGCGGCGTCATTCTACACAATGTTTCCCAAGGCCAAACGCGGCAAGTATCTGATTCAGGTTTGTCGCAACATCTCCTGTGCGTTGCTCGGTTCGCATCATTTGACTACGTATTTGCTAGACAAACTGAATGTCGGGTTGGGCGAAATCACGGCGGATGGTTTATTCACGGTTGTTGAAGCCGAATGTCTCGGTAGTTGCACTACCGCCCCGATGATGCAGGTCAATGCGCACTATTACGAAAACCTGACGGTCGAAAAAGTCGATCGCCTAATTGAAGAATTCCGGAGTCAGAAATAGAGCCGATGGAAACCAAGTTACTATCACAGTTTGTTGGCGATCCGCAGCAACATTCGATTGAACGTGCCATCGAGCATGGCGCCTACCAGGCATGGCAGAAGGTGCTGAAAGAAATCGCTCCCGCCGACCTGATTCAGATTGTCAAAGATTCCGGTTTACGTGGTCGCGGTGGCGCCGGATTTCCGACCGGCATGAAATGGGGCTTCGTGCCCAAAGAAACGCTTAAGCCCAAGTATCTTTGCTGCAATGCCGATGAATCCGAACCCGGTACCTGCAAGGACCGCGTGCTGCTCGAAGGTGACCCGCATGCTGTTGTCGAAGGTATGATGATTGCGTCCTATGCAATCGATTGTCACACGGCGTTCTTCTACATCCGGGGTGAATATGATGTCGGTCAAGTCCGGATGTCCAAGGCCATCGACGATGCGTACGCGAAAGGCTTCCTCGGCAAAAACATTCTCGGCAGTGGCTACGATCTTGATATCGTCGTTCATCGTGGCGGCGGCGCCTATATCTGTGGCGAGGAGACCGCGCTCTTGAGTTCTCTTGAGGGGGACAAGGGTTTGGCGCGCCTGAAGCCGCCGTTCCCGGCTGTGGAAGGACTATACAATTGTCCCACCATCATCAACAACGTCGAGACGTTAGCCAATCTCCCGCACATCGTTATGAAAGGTGCGCAATGGTTCGCCGGTCTCGGCACTGAGAAATCCAAAGGCACTCGTATTTTCTCCGTTTCCGGCCATGTAAAGAACCCCGGCAACTATGAACTTGAACTGGGTTACTCCTTGCGAGACCTAGTCTACGGCCTTGCCGGTGGCATTCTCGATGACAAACCGCTGAAGGCTATCATCCCTGGAGGTTCATCAACACCGCTTCTGCTTCCCGACAAGATCGACACCAAATTAGATTTCGAATCTGTCGCCGCTGCCGGTTCAATGCTTGGCTCCGGCGCGGTGATCGTGATACACGAAGAAACCTGTATTGTTTGGGTGGCCGAAATTCTGGCGCATTTCTATATGCACGAATCCTGCGGCAAGTGTACGCCTTGTCGGCAAGGCACCGGCTGGATGTACGAGATACTCCGTCGAATCGAAGCCGGTCATGGCAAAATGGAAGACATCGATACGCTGTTGGACATCGCCGACAACATCGAGGGCAATACGATCTGCCCGTTGGGGGATGCCGCTGCCGTGCCGGTGATTTCGACCGTCAAATTGTTCCGTGATGAGTACGTCTATCACATCGAACATGGCAAGTGCAAGGTTCGATCACAGTTCAGATTGAGAGTGAAATGAGCGATTTCAATATCACCGTTAACGGTCAGCAGGTTCCCGTTACCAAAGGGCAAACGGTGTTGCAGGCATCACTGGCCGCCGGTATCGATATCCCCGTTTTCTGCTGGCATGCGCAACTGGTGCCGGTAGGCGCTTGCCGTATCTGCCTCGTTGAGATCGAGAAGCTACCCAAGCTACAGGTCGCCTGTGCGACAATTGCTTCCGAGGGCATGATCGTGCACACCGACTCGCCCAAAACCATCAAGGCGCGGCAGGGCGTCCTCGAATTTATTCTGGCTCATCATCCGCTCGATTGTCCGACTTGCGACAAGGGGGGCGAATGTGATCTGCAAAATCTGACTTTCAAATACGGTCTTGATTATAGCCGTCAGCATGAACCTAAGCATCGCGTCATTGTCGATGCCAACTCAACCTTCGACGACTTGTTGATTGGACCTGAAATCATACGCAATCAGAATCGCTGCATCCACTGCTATCGCTGCACCCGTATTGTCGATGAAATCGCGTTTGAAGACGATCTCGGCGCTTATCAACGCGGTTACCATACGGAGATCTTGCCACCACCCGGGCGTGAGATTCGCAATCTCTATTCCGGCAACGTCGTCGAATACTGTCCGGTCGGCGCCCTGACCAATGACGACTGGCGCTACAAGGTCCGCGTCTGGTTGACCAAACAGACCAACGTGATCTGCCCGCATTGCCCGGACGGCTGCAACCTGAAGCTGTGGACTTTCCATAACAAGCTGTTCCGCGCCACCAGCAACGCCAATGAAAACATTGACAATGGCTTTCTCTGTGACATCGGTCGCTATGGCTACCGGTATGTCGCCAGCGCCGATCGCATCAAACGCCCGATGGTAAGACGAGCAGGCGAACTGGTGGAAACCGGCTGGGAAGAGGCGCTGACTTTCATAAAAAAGCAGACTGATGATATCAAATCCAAGCTTTCCGGCAGTGGTTTCTTTGGCTTCATCGGTGACATTAGAACCAACGAGGAAATCTACGCATTCCAACGCTTACTGCGGCGTGTGATCGGCTCCAACAATATCGACCACCGCTTCCATCGCCGTCGTCGACTGACTCCGGGAGAGGAAGTTATCAGTCGCGGTATCGAATCCGATAACGCAGAATACAAAGACATCGAAAACGCCGACGTCATTATCGTGCTCGGTTCCGACCTGCATTCGGAAAATCCGATCACCTCGCTACGAGTCAAACGCGCGGTGAAGCGCCACAACGCGAAGGTGATTCTGCTCAATCCGTTGCCGACGCCGCTCGGTAAGCGCACTGCAACGGTAGAGGTCATCTATAAGCAGGGTACGGCAGCGGTGCTGCTGCACAGTCTCATTGACGCGATGGTCGATCTGAACCAGTTCGACGCTTCTGCCGTCAAGCTGTCTGCTGCCGATATTGCTGACTTCCGCAAAGCCAACGCTGCATACTCGGGAGTTAAGGGTTCCGAAATCACGGGCGTCGACGTGTCGTTAGTAGCGCGCGTCGCGGAAATGTTGGCTGCCGCACAGAATGTTTTCATTCTCGCCGGTAGTTATATTGAACGTGATCCTTTACGTGACTCACTGCATCTCGCCGTTGCGAACCTGCAGTCCTTCTGCAAATCCGCTCGGAAAATATTCCTGCCGCCTGACAGCAACTCTGTCGGCGCGGCGTTTCTTGGAGCCGAACCGACCGTTCTCCCGGGAAGACAGTCATGGGCGAAAAAAGCTGTCTGCGAAGATCTGTGGCATGGCCCGATTTCGGATGCACCGGGCAAGGACACAATCGGGATTCTCGAAGCGATTGACGAAGATGAAATCGAATGCGGGTTTGTGTTCAATGCCGATCCGGTGCGGTTGTTCCCCGACGGCGAATATGTCCGGTCAGTCATGGAAAAACTCAAGCTGCTGGTTGTGATCGACAGTTTTATGACCGATACCGCGCGGTTTGCAGATGTCATCTTGCCGCTGTCAACCTTTGCCGAGATCGAGGGTACTCGCGTCAACTGGGAGAAGCGCATGCAGTATTCGCAGCGTGCGATTCCACCTCTGCATGAATCCAAACCCGGTTGCCAGATCATTGAACTGCTTGCCGATCGACTCGGTGTCAGGTTCAATCAGCCGAATCCCGCGGATGTCTATCAGGAAATGGCGAAGTTCCTTCCGACAGGCGCCCCGACAATCTACGCAGGAATAGGGAAGGACGGTTTCCTGATTCGCAGTGTGGCAGCCAACAAACCGGGCAAGCTTGCTGATCTCAGATTCGTGGCGCCTGCAATCGATACAGAATATCGGTTTTTCCTGCTCGTGGGCAACGCCGATCATCATCGTGGCGCCCTGACGGAACGCAATGAAACCTTGATGAAGTTCACCAGCGAACCGTTCGTCGGCATCAGCGAGGCCGATGCCACCGATCTGGCTGTGTCGGACGGCGACCTAGTGAAAGTCGAATCCAAGTATGGCAGGGTTGTCGGCAAAGCCATGATCCTGCGCGACTTCCCAAGTAGGCGTGTCTTGTTGCCTGAGAACTTCGGTGAGATGAGTACTAATGTCTTGATGGGACGTCAGGACAAGATAGACCTGGTCAGATTGGCGAAGATGTAGCATGTTGGAATTCGTTCTCATCACCGTAGTCAAGGCCGTTGTGGTCGTCACTGTCCTGCTATTGACCTGTGCCTGGATGACCTATGCCGAGCGCAAGATACTGGCTCGGATGCAGTCTCGCATCGGCCCCAACGTCGCTGGTTGGAAGGGTCTTCTGCAACCGGTTGCCGATTTGGTGAAGCTCCTTTTCAAAGAAGAAGTAATTCCGGGTGGAGCGCAGCGAACCTTGTATCTGCTCGCGCCGTTGCTCGCATTTATTCCGGCGATGTTGCCGATTGCCATGATTCCGTTCGGCAGCAAAATCACTCTCTTTGGGCGCGAGATCAATCTCGTCATTGCCAATTATGACAATGGTCTTCTGTTCATCCTGGCCGTGGCTTCGCTTAGTGTCTACGGCATCGTTATGGCCGGTTGGTCGGCCAACAGCAAATATTCGTTGCTGGGTGGCCTGCGGTCTTCGGCACAGATGATCTCTTATGAAATCGGCATCGGCATGTCGCTCATCGGCATCGTGCTGCTTGCCGGAACTCTTAATCTCGTCGATATCGTGGGACAACAAAACGTCTGGTACAAATGGTTCATCTTCCGCCAGCCGATCGGATTCCTCCTCTATTTCGTCTGCGCCATTGCCGAGACCAATCGCGCACCCTTTGATCTACCGGAAGCGGAATCTGAGTTGGTCGCCGGCTATTTCACCGAGTATTCCTCCATGCGCTTCGGTCTATTCTTTGTCGGCGAGTATGCCAACATGGTCACCGTGGCGACGGTGGCAACCACCCTCTTTCTGGGTGGCTGGCAAGGGCCGTTCTTGCCGCCGGTATTGTGGTTTATTATCAAAGCTGTCGCCGTGTTGTTCATATATATTTGGATTCGCGCCAGTTTGCCGCGATTTCGTTATGATCAGTTGATGAAGTTTGGATGGTATGTCGTTATCCCGCTAGCGCTGGCCAATATCTTAGTTACAGCGCTGGTTGACTTGCTGTAGGAGAATGTCGTTGTTTAGAGTGCTGAAACAGATATTCGTCGCGATTCCGATCGGCATGTACACCGTGCTCAAGCAGGCGTTCCGCAAGCCGGTGACGATTCAATACCCGTTTGAGAAGGAACCGATGATGCCCCGATATCGGGGTTTGCATTTCCTCGAACGTTATGAGGACGGCTCCGAGCGCTGCGTTTGCTGTGGCCTCTGTGCCGCTTCCTGCCCCGCTGATGCGATCTACATGGAACCGGCCGAGACCGACAAAGGCGAACGCTATGCCAAAATCTATGAAATCAACGAGTTGCGCTGCATCTTCTGCGGCTTCTGCGAGGAGGCCTGTCCGGAAGAGGCGATCTTCCTCGGCAAGGAATACGAATTCGCCGATTCAGAGCGCGACGAATTTATTTATACTAAGGAAGACCTGTTAGTGAAATGGCCGCGCGAAAGACCGTCGCCGATCAAGTTCATTCGCAAGGATCGGCGGGTCACTTGGGAAAGTCTGCCTGAGGAGCAGAAACAGCAATAAGCTTATGGAACTGGCAATCTTTATACTCACATCTCTGGTTGCAATCGTCGCAGCGCTATTGGTAATCCTGCAGCGAAACCCGATTGCCTCCGTGATGTATCTCATGACCACCTTCGTCGCGCAGGCAATTCTGTTCATCCAACTGCGGGCGGCGTTTATTGCCATTCTGCAGGTTATCGTTTATGCCGGCGCAATCATGGTCTTGTTCTTGTTCGTGATCATGCTGCTCAATCTTCGCCGCGAAGATTTCGGCAAAGACATCAAATTGAAATACAAGCCATTGGCGGTTGCCTTCGCCGTGGTCTTGTTGATAGAAACCCTTGTCGTTATCAATGCTTCCATGATTCCCGCTTTGCCCGGAGCTAATCTGCCAGCGACGTTCGGATCGGTGCAGGGAGTCGGCAAGGAGTTGTTTACGACGTATCTCTATCCTTTTGAACTGACGTCGGTGTTGTTGATTGTGGCAATTCTCGGCGCCGTGGTAATGGCAAAGAAGAAACTGTGAACTATGGTTCCGCTTGAATACTATCTAGTTGTCGCCGGCATCATCTTCACGATTGGGATGATCGGAGTGATCGTTGCCCGCAACATTATCATAATTTTCATGGCGATAGAACTGATGCTTAATGCCGCCAATCTTGCCATGATTGCCTTTTCCCGCAATCTCGGTTCGATGGGGGGGCATGTGATGGTGTTCATGATTATGACCGTTGCCGCTGCTGAGGCTGCTGTTGGTCTGTCAATTATCATAGCGCTCTTTCGTAATCGAGATAGCGCCAACATTGATGAAGTCAATTTGATGAAGTGGTAGGCGAGAGGATACGATGGAACTGATCTGGTTGATACCGCTTGTCCCGCTGGCCGGCTTCCTGTTGAACGGTTTGCTCGGGAAGAGCTTCAGCAAACCGGTGATCAACACGATTGCTTGCGGCTCAGTTGCGGTGTCGTTCCTGTTGTCTCTAAATGCCTTCTTCGGCCTGTTGCGTTTGGCGCCGGAGAGCCGCAGTGTCGAGTATATTCTCTTTTCCTGGATTCCCTCCGGCTCCTTTAACGCCGACGTCGGTTTCTTGCTCGACCCGCTTTCGGCGGTGATGATTCTGGTCGTCTCCGGAGTCGGATTGTTGATTCATATCTATTCCGTTGGCTATATGGCACACGACGAGGGCTACTCGCGTTTCTTCACCTACCTGAATCTCTTTATGGCCTCGATGCTGATCCTCGTGCTGGCAAACAATTTTGTACTGATGTATGTCGGTTGGGAAGGTGTCGGCTTGTGCTCCTATCTGCTTATAGGCTTCTGGTATGAAAAGCGTTCCGCCACGGATGCCGGCAAGAAAGCGTTCATCGTCAATCGTATCGGTGACTTCGGCTTTGCGCTCGGCATCATGCTCCTTTTCTGGACCATCGGATCAGTACACTTTTCCACTGTCTTCGATCTCGCGCCCCAGCAGTTGGCTTACGGCGGTGGCATCGTCACAGCCGCAACATTGCTTCTGTTCCTCGGCGCTGTCGGCAAGTCGGCTCAAGTACCGTTGTATGTCTGGCTTCCCGACGCGATGGAAGGCCCGACGCCGGTTTCCGCATTGATTCACGCTGCCACCATGGTCACAGCCGGAGTTTACATGGTCGCGCGCTGCAACGTCCTCTATATGATGGCGCCGACTACGTTGCTCGTCGTCGCCATTGTCGGAATGTTCACTGCCTTCTATGCCGCAACCATCGGTCTCTTCCAAAATGATATCAAGCGCGTGCTGGCATACTCGACCATCAGCCAGCTTGGCTACATGTTCGTGGCTTGCGGAGTAGCCGCCTTTGGCGCCGGCATCTTTCATCTGATGACCCACGCCTTCTTCAAAGCCCTCCTGTTCCTCGGCGCCGGCTCCGTTATTCATGCCATGAGTGGCGAGCAGGATATGCGTCGCATGGGGGGACTCAAGAGCAAATTGCCGGTTACTTACACGACTATGCTCATTGCGACTCTGGCCATCTCCGGCATTCCGCTTTTTTCGGGATTCTTCTCGAAAGATGAAATCCTGTGGCAAGCGTTCTCATCGCCGTTCGGCTCACCGTTGCTCTGGGTGGTTGGCCTTCTGACAGCCGGTCTGACCGCTTTCTATATGTTCCGCCTGATCTACCTGACATTTTTCGGGCAGCGACGTTATGATGACCACGTCGCCTCGCACTTGCGCGAATCACCGAAAGTTATGACCGTACCTCTGATGATCCTGGCGGTGCTGTCGGTCATCGGCGGCTATGTCGGCCTGCCCAAAGCGCTCCTTGGTGGGGCTTGGTTCGAGCATTTCTTGCACCCTGTTTTTGCCAAAGGCGCTGAAATCGGCAAGCTCGCCGAAGGGGCAGGGGAGTCACATGCGACTGAGTACGCGCTCATGCTTGCTGCGGTAGCGTTCGTGGTAGTCATGATCTTCACCGCAAAGCGCTACTACCTCGATCGCGCCAAGAACTCGGAACAATTTGAGCATGGATTCGGCGGTTTGTACAAGCTGGTCTACAACAAGTATTTCATCGATGAACTATATGACAAGATCATCGTCAATCCGCTGGTCAAAGGATCGAATCTGCTCTGGCAGAAGTTCGACGTTCTGATCATCGACGGCTTCTTCAACGGCGCGGCTTGGCTCGCCGGTCAATGGGCGATCAGCATGCGCAAGCTGCAAACTGGTATGGTTCGCAGTTATGCTTTTGTCTTCCTCGGCGGCGCGATATTTGTAATTGGCTATTTGATTTTGAGTAGATAGAGATGAACGAACAGATATTGACCATCGTAACCTTTCTGCCGACTTTCGGCGCCCTGATTCTGCTTTTCCTGCGCGAGGAGATGAAGCAGGCGATCAAGGTTACGGCATTCGTTACGGCGTTGATCACTTTCCTGATCTCGACCTATCTCTATTTCAATTTCCAACCCGATACTGCCGCGATGCAATTCGTGATCAACAAACCGTGGATTAAAGCTCTCGGTGTTAACTACCATCTCGGTGTTGACGGAATCAGCCTGTTCCTTGTGCTGCTGACGACTTTGCTCACGGCGATTTCGATTCTCTCCTCCTGGACGTCAGTCGGGGACCGCGTCAAGGGTTTCATGGTATCGCTGTTGATTCTGGAAACCGGCATGCTCGGCGTGTTCGTCTCACTTGATCTGTTCCTATTCTACATCTTCTGGGAAGTTATGCTGATTCCGATGTATTTCCTGATTGGTATTTGGGGGGGAATCAATCGCATCTATGCCGCGATCAAATTCGTGCTCTTCACGATGTTCGGCTCGCTACTTATGCTGGTTGCGATCGTTGCGCTCTATGCCATTCGCTACAAGGCAACCGGCGTCTGGTCGTTTGATTTACTGTCATATTATGATCTCAGGATTCCTCTCGGCGCACAGAATTGGCTCTTTATCGCCTTTGCATTGGCATTCCTGATCAAGGTTCCGATGTTCCCCTTCCACACCTGGTTACCTGACGCGCACGTGCAGGCGCCGACCGCCGGATCCGTAATTCTTGCGGGCGTGCTGCTGAAAATGGGCACTTACGGTTTCCTGCGTTACTGCATTCCGATGTTCCCTAATGCTTTTGATACCTTTATGCCACTTTTGGCAGTGCTGGCTCTGATCGGAATCATCTATGGCGCGTTAGTAGCTATGGTGCAGAAGGATGTCAAATCACTGGTGGCGTTTTCATCTGTCGCGCACATGGGGTTCGTCATGATCGGTATGTTCGCTCTCAACATGATAGGCCTACAGGGTTCGATTTTGCAGATGCTCAACCACGGAATCTCCACCGGCGCACTCTTCTTGATCGTCGGCATGATTTACGAGCGGCGACACACGCGACTTATCGAGGACTTCGGCGGCATTTTCAAGGTCATGCCGATTTTCGCGACCTTCTTTATGATTGTCACGCTTTCATCAATCGGTCTGCCCGGTACCAACGGCTTTGTTGGTGAGTTTTTGATCTTACTCGGCACCTTTGGTCTGAACAAGGTCTATGCCGTCATCGCCACCGCAGGTATCATTCTTGCCGCAGTTTACATGCTCTGGATGTTCCAGCGTGTGATGTTCGGAAAGTGCGAAAAACCAGAGAACCAGAAACTGATCGATATCAATCTGCGCGAGAAACTGGTGCTTCTGCCATTGATCATACTGATTTTCTGGATCGGTCTCTATCCGAAACCGTTCCTCAACGCCATGGCGCCGTCAGTTGAGAACCTGATAGAACAGACTACGGCTAAGAAGATGCACCTGTCGCAGTTCGCAGTTCCCGACAAAGGATGGCAGATTGCGACCGCAACCCAAATAGAGGAGTGAGGGATGGCCAAAGTCAAAATCTATACGAAGGTTGGCTGCCCACATTGTGAGGCTGCCAAGGACGATTTCAAAAAGCGCGGCGTCGTCTATGAAGAGATCGACGTCCACACCGTTCCCGGCGCCGCCGAGGAAGCGCTGAAATTAGCCGGTGGCAAGAAAATAGTGCCGGTAATTGTCGAGAATGGCAAAGTCACACTCGGCTTCTGTGGCGGATCATGAGGATTCTAACTGACGGCAGTTAGCCGTCTTAAATAGAGTTGTTAAAGAGATAGTTGATGAACTTTCCAAACGTTGATTTCGCGCTTTTGTCCCCGTCCTTGATCGTCTGTATCACGGCGCTTTTGACAATGCTCCTTGTGCCGTTCCTTGGTGAAAAGCGGCAAGCAGTCGTAGCGCATTTGAGCTGGATCGGTCTGTCCATCGCGTTAGTAGCCGTATCACAGCAGATTGGCAAGAACATCACGACTTTCGGCGGTATGTTCCTCGGCGATGACTTCAGCCAGTTTTTCAACGGTATCTTCATCGTTGCCGCCATGCTGACCATCTTCACGTCGATCGATTACCTCCGTCGCAAGGACAACGAGCACGGCGAATACTACCCGCTGATCCTTTTTGCCACCTATGGTATGATGGTGATGGCATCTTCCTCGAACCTGCTCGTCATCTTCCTTGGTCTGGAAATCATGTCTGTCTCATTATATGTGCTCGCTGGTTTTGCGCGCACCGAGTTGAAATCAACCGAGGCAGCCATCAAGTATTTCCTGTTGGGCGCTTTTGCTACCGGCTTCACCGTATTTGGCATCGCCTTTGTCTATGGCGTAACCGGCACGTTCGATGTCGCCGGCATCATCAATGCCGCTTTCGGTCAGTCCAACGTCGACACCTTCCTGATCATCGGTGGCGCACTGCTGTTGATTGGCTTTGGCTTCAAGGTGGCTGCGGTGCCTTTCCACATGTGGGCGCCCGATGCCTACGAAGGGGCGCCGTCACCGATCACCGGTTTTATGTCGGCGGGTCCAAAAGCCGCCGCCTTCGCTGCGATGTTGCGCATTTTCAGTGTGGGGTTCGGCGGCACTGTTCCGCACCTACAAACGCTGTTCTGGATTTTGGCGGTCGTGACTATGACGATAGGGAACATCATGGCGATTCGGCAGAACAGCATCAAGCGGATGCTCGCCTTCTCTTCAATTGCCCATGCCGGTTATATTCTCATCGCACTCGTCGTAGGCAGTGGCGAAGCATCATCCGCTGCGGCGTTGTATCTGCTGGCCTACGCTCTGACGAATCTGGGGGCATTTATGGTTATTGCGCTGGTTGACTCCGGCACGAAGCACGACGAATTTACCAGTATCGACACTTACACAGGTCTCGCTCGCAAGCGGCCGTATCTCGGACTGGCGCTAACGTTGTTCATGCTTTCGCTGGCCGGTTTCCCGCCGACTGCGGGCTTTATGGGTAAGTTCGTTCTTTTCAAAGCCGCCGTCAGCCAGGGTTTTTATATACTGGTCGTAATCGCGGTGCTCAATAGTCTGGTGTCGGTGTTCTACTATCTGCGTGTCGTTGTCAAAATGTTCATGACCGAACCGGATGGTCAACCAATTGAGATTCCCGCTGTGCCGGTATTCCTAATGGTCGCGCTGGCGTTTGCCGTTGCCGCTGTCCTGCTCATCGGCGTCTATCCCCAGGGCTGGTTCAATTTCGCCGGTCTCACCATCCTCGGCGCCAACTGATTCATCTACTCATCTGCAGCGAACCGCTCTCACCTTACGTAACACATCAACATTGCTCAGTGGTCTATCTATCAGGCCAAATCCTCCCGCAGACCGTATGTCGTTGTCGGTAATTCGCATGCTCGGATCACCCAGAAACAAGAAAGGTAATCCGGGGCAAAATTCCTGCGTACTGAGCATCAGATCAAGTCCCGTCATGTCGTGCAACGCCAATTCGGAGATTACCAAACGGAACTGTGATGTCTTCAGGATAGCGGATGCCTCCGCGCCGGTTGTGGCTGTGACAATCTGGAGACCGGCTGCTTCAAGGTCCCGCACGAGCATCTCCTTCTGGAGTTTATCATCCGTGACCAGCAGCACCACACCCTTGCTGCGTTCGAGGGTGCGGTGAACACGTGCGAGCAAGGACTCGGCATTGAACGGCTTGGCTAGATAGTCCACAGCTCCCAGCTTAATGGCTCGTGTAACAAAATCACCGTAGGAGCAACTTGTGAATACGATAACGGGAATATTGTGGAATCGAAGATTCTCTTTAATGAAAGTCAGAACCGCAAATCCGTCTTCACCGGGCATCCGCAGATCGGTAATCACCAGACAGATGTCGGAGCCCGCTTGCAGCAGTTCCTTTCCTTCTCTGACCGATGTCGCCGTGAGCACTCGAAAGCCATCATTGGTGAGGATATGAGTAGCCAATTCCAGCGAGGACGGTTCATCATCGATGACCAGAATCGTTTTGCGGCCAATCTCCCCGGATGACCGTTTCCTGCGAGACAGGTGCTGCGCGAGTTTCCGACCCTCCTCCTTACCCAGTTGTACCAGCAGCATTCTGCGATAGTGGGATTTCATGCTGGTATCGAGTATGCGCAATCGATTCTCTCTTGGCAAATTGACTTGGTTGTCGGGCGATGCACGGGCATTCGCGCCCGCTGTCTGCTAGTCTGACATTCTTATTATGATTATCGACACTTTTGCTTTCAAACGCTGCACTTGTTCAAAAGTACCCGCTGCGCTTCCACGGCCATGTGCGCTGCTCGTTTTGTGAACAAAAGTGATCGATCACTGCACAGGTGAATCGCAGAATTTGCGCATGCGCTCCATTCCCATGCTCCTCCCGGCAATCCATCCCGTCGTCCAGGCACTCTGGAAGTTGTAGCCCCCCGTAATTCCGTCAATGTCCAAGATTTCACCGGCAAAAAACAAACCGGGGCAGATGCGGCTTTCCATGGTGCGAAAATCGACTTCCCTCAGATCAACACCGCCGCACGTCACAAACTCGTCCTTAAACTCACCCTTGCCAACGATCCGAAATCGCCCTTCGGTTAACTCCGTCGCTATTTGCTTCATTGCTGCACGAGTGCAATGTGACCACGTCACACTCTTGTCGACGTCGGCCAAGCTGACGATCCGCTCCCAGAATCGCCGTGGAAGTGGTAGGAGACTACCGGTCATAACAACGCGTTTCGGATGTTGCTCGCGATAGGCGTGAAATTCCGCCAGCAATGAATTGACATCGTGATCCGAAATCCAATTGACCAACAAATCCGCCTGATACCGACTCGCAAACAGCTGCCGTGCTCCAAACGCCGACAACTTCAATACCGCTGGCCCACTCAAACCCCAGTGTGTGACAAGCACAGGTCCGGTCTGTTCCAGACGCTTTTTTCCCTCCGTCAACAACGTGAGTCTGACGGCGGGAAAGCTCAGTCCGGAAAGCTGCGTCAACCACGGATCTTTGATACTGAACGTGAACAACGACGGCACGCATGGCACGATCTTATGTCCCAGCATTTCCGCGAACTTGTATCCTTGCGGGCTTGAACCGGTTGCGAGCAGTACCCGGTCGAAGCGCAATCTCTCGCCGTCTTTGAACTCCAGTTCAATCTGCGATCGTGCCATGTCATCTATTCTACGAACCGAGACGACTCTTGCTCCGGTTCGCACCACAACTCCTGCGTTCGCGGCACTCTTCTGCAGACAGTCAATAATCGTTGCTGAGAGATCGGTCACGGGAAACATGCGGCCGTCTTCCTCTGCCTTCAGCGTTGCACCGCGCCGCGCGAACCACGCCACTGTGTCGCGTGGTTGGAAACGACGGAACGCTCCCAACAGCTCCCGACTGCCGCGAGGATATCCCTTTGCCAATACCTCCGGTTCAAAACAATGATGCGTGATGTTGCACCGCCCACCTCCAGAAATTCCGACTTTGTACAGCGGCTGCCGCGTCCCCTCGAAGATTGTCACTTCCACGTTTTCATGTTGCTCGGCGCAGGCAATCGCCCCGAAATATCCTGCCGCTCCGCCACCGATGACAGCAACGCGAAAGGAAACTTGTGATCGTCTCTGTCGTGAGTTCATAAAGACTAATCTAATCAAATCGGGGACAAAACGCCTGCGCGTTGTTGTGGAGGAAGCACCGGATGCTGTTGATCTGACTATTCGCAGAAACTCTGAGGTTTGGGCGCCGGCAGGAATTCTGAGGTTGTCTCGTAAGTTCCTTTCCCTCACCCATACACCCCTCTCCCAGTGGGAGAGGGGAAGGGGAGAGGGTGTATGGTGTTGCGACGCCATGATCTCGCGCAACATTCTCGACCATCACGATCGCTGTTCACAACTGTACTCCGACTTGTGGGACAACCTCCGGATTCTTGACGACGCCTGAAGGCTCTGAGAGCTAATGTGGTAGGAGCGGCTTCAGCCGCGACTTGGTAAGCTATGATAGCACTGATTGCGGAGCGGACATTCCCGCAGCAGCTATAGCGACGCCTTGACCTTCGGCTTTTTCTGCCCGGCATCGCCGCCGGTTTTCTTGTCACTAGAGCGACCGCGTTGTTCTGCGCCACTCTCGAGCCCCAGCTTGCCGTTGCGATTCTCGACGTTGGTAGGGTACCTGCCCGAAAAGCAAGCGACACAGAAATCTTCCTTGGGCAGCGAGTTCATCGACAGCATCGCGTCAATCGACAGGTAACCGATCGAATCGACACCGAGATGCTTTCCGATGTCCTCCACCGACATATGTGAGGCGATCAATTCCTCTTTGGTAGGCATATCGATACCGTAGAAACAGGGGGATATGATCGGCGGGGAAGATATCCGCAAATGAATTTCTTTGGCGCCGGCATCGCGCAACATCTGGATCAGCTTTTTCATAGTTGTGCCGCGCACTATCGAATCGTCCACGACGACCACGCGCCTGTCCTTGAGCACGCCTTTGACCGGATTGAATTTAACCTTCACGTCCAGATCGCGGATATCCTGCTTCGGATCGATAAACGTTCTGCCAACATAGTGGTTGCGGATGAAGCCAAACTCAAACGGTATCTTCGACTGTTCCGAAAAACCGAGCGTCGCGGTGTTGGATGAATCGGGAACAGAGATGACGATGTCCGCCTCCGCCGGATGCTGCAACGCCAGATACCTGCCGAGACGCCGCCTGATCTTGTCGACATTCTCACCGAAGATTTTTGAATCCGGTCGCGCGAAATAGATAAACTCGAAAATGCAGAAAGCGTGCTTGGTCTCCCTGAATGGGAAAAACGATTTCAGCCCAGCTTCTGTTATCTCGACGATTTCGCCAGGCAACACATCGCGCACGTATTCCGCGCCGATGATATCAAACGAGCAAGTCTCTGAGGCAATCACCCAACTTGATCCCAACCGACCCAAGGCCAGCGGCCGAAACCCATGCGGATCGCGCGCCGCCACCAGCGTGTCCTTGTCCAGAAAGAGCATACTGTAGGCGCCCTGCACCCGCTTCAGCGCGTCGGCGATCATCTCCGCCAACGTCCTCTTCTTACTCTTGGCGATCAGGTGCAGCGGAATCTCCGTATCTGATGTAGTCTGAAAGATGGAGCCCGACTGTTCCAGATGTCTCTTGAGCGATTCCGCGTTCGTGAGATTACCGTTGTGCGCCGCTGCCAGCTTCTCGCCCTTGAAGGTTATCACCAGCGGCTGGACGTTGCGCAGCGTCGATGATCCGGCTGTTGAATAGCGATTGTGGCCGATTGCCCGATCACCCTTTAGCTCGGTAAGCCGTTCCTGACGATTAAACACCTCCGCAACCTCACCCTGCCCGCGAACTTCGTGCAACTCTTTACCGTCAAAGGTGACGATTCCGGCGCCTTCCTGCCCGCGATGCTGCAACGCATAGAGACCAAAGTAGGTCATCTGTGCCGCATTCTTTGCCCCGAAGATTCCGAAAACACCGCATTCACAACGAATATCGTCTGACATTTCCGCTCCAAGAAAAGCACTCAATTTAGGTTCTTCGCGACGCAAGTCAAGGTTTTAACTCATTGCTATGCACAAACAATACGCACGCCGCAAATGGCTTGGGCTGCACTAAAGGTGAAGCTACCTGCATATCTTTTTTGGATTCTGGCCGCTCAGACGTTATATTACTTCTGGTCGGCAGAATCGTGGTCTTCCTATTCTGTTGATAATGAAAGGGATACCTGAGACGATCTACTTCTTGGGCAAGTGGCAAATCCCTTGAGACCAATAAACAACTGCGGCACAGCGTTTGCGTTTTCCACTCCTTGAGTATGAGCGAGAATCGAGACAATCTCAAGTACCAGTCCTTGCGGAAGATATTGAGCGCTCCGCAAGACCCCAAAGCGGCGCATCAGGTCCTCCACGAAGCCCTGACCGCGGCAGTCGAAGCCCTCGGCATTGCCGCCGCCTCGATTGTAATTATCAACAAAGGTGGCAAGCGTCTCCTTGACGTGCGCGAGGGGGAGCCGGTGCTCTTGACCTTGCTTGGCTCTCTGGAAGAACGGATGCTTGTTTCCTTGCGTGCCGACTTCGGTCTCGAAAATATCTATTCGACGCTGAATCATGACGGCGAGAAATCGCTGTTTTCCTATATGATCAAAGCCGGCAGCGAGAGTCTCGGCGCCGTGTCCGGCATATGCAAGGGAAGTCGCAACATTGCGCTGGAAGAGGAGTTTATCGAAGTCGTCGCCACGGCTCTAAGATATCTCTTCGGGCAGGCCGGATTGATCGACCTGGCGCGCATCGAGGCGGTCAAGGAAACCACTATTACTCTGAACCACGAGATCAACAACCCGCTAACCGCGGTCCTTGGTAATGTACAGCTTCTCTTGATGAAGGGATCAGAATTGCCGGAGGATGTACGCGCCCGCCTGGTGATGATTGAGCAAAGCAGCCTGCGCATCCGAGACGCCGTCAGTAAGCTTCTCAAAATCAAAGACGCCAAGTCGACAACTTATCTCGACGACACCAAAATGATCGATCTTCATGACTCAGAGGAGTCAGACAAGTAACCGGTTTTCGCGCGACGCATATGCCTGCGAGTCAAAAGATGAAACGCCACTAGTCCTACCCCAATAAACAGCGGCACTAGCGCAATCACAATCTCGCCGCCGACCGGATCATGGTTGGCATCGGCTCCAATCACCAAAGCGATCAAGAAACCGATACCCACGGCCGCCGACACGATTCCCGCCTTGAGGCTGCCATACCCCTCGCGCTCCAATTGCGGAGCCATGCCTTGCTTGATCATCTCCAGCCGCAGTTCGTGGTTCATTTGGATCCGCTTATAGACGAAGAGGTACACGAGATACGCGATCAGGGCAAAGAACCCGAGACCGAGAACCATTGCGGCCAGCGCTCCAAACATCTCAACGGGATTGACCCTGAACATAACGGTTCCTCCTCTACCGAATATGAGCGATGACGACGGGATTTTGTTTCACAAACGCAACTTTTCTTCCGGAAATGAGTCTATATAACCAAATGAATACATTGATTGTCGATCTGGATCAGGAATTAATCGAACGCGCTCGTTTGGGAGAACGACAGGCGCTGACCGCGCTGACCAATAAGTATCGCTCGCGCGTCTTTACACTGATCAACCGGATCATCGATGACTCATCGCGGGCAGAAGAGCTTGCTCTTGAGGCCTTTCTGCGCGCTTTCAAGAACCTTAAGTCATTTCGCGGTGATGCCAAATTTTCGAGTTGGCTCTATCGCATCGCCGTCAACGCCGCACTGGCGGAACGATCGAAGAAGCGTGTCGAACAGGTGTCGTTGGATTCGCTGGAACACCTTCCCGCCGATCAGTCATCGCGGCCAGATTTCGTCTACCAGGGACTTTTCTGCGGCAAGGTCGTCGATGAAGCGCTTCGCCAACTGCCTCCCCACTATGCGATGGCGTTGCGGCTGTTCTATCTCAAGGGTGTCGGCTACGTCGAGATTGCTGAACTGATGGTAATCCCCATCGGCACTGTGAAAACGTATCTTCACCGCGGCAAACGCGCTTTGCGCGAAATCATTTCCGGCAAATACTCCCGGGAGGAATTGATATGATTCCTTGTCGGGATGTTCGCTGGAGAATGAAGACATTTCTTGATGGATCACTAACGCCTGCCCACAGCGATCTGATCCGGGAACACATCGACTGCTGTGCTTCGTGCGCCGTCGAACTCGTTGAGGAAGCACGACTGGACGCAGTCTCGTCTGAAGACGTGAGCGCGCCGGACGACTTTACCGAAAAGCTCTTGTTACATTTCCCTGAGCCAACTGTCTCGACGATTCTCTTCAAGTATCTGTGTGGCACTTTTGCTCTGAGCGTAATCGTCGGAGTTTCAATCTTCGCTCTCTGGCGTCACTTCGCGCAGCCCGTGCGCCCGCTGCTGACTGAACTCCGTTGGAACAATCTCAGTAGTCTGGAGAGTTCATTCCCCTGGTTGGAGCAAATCACGGGCAGCCCCATTTTTAACTACATGATGCTTGCGCTTCTGGCGACTCTGCTGACAGTGGTGCTGATCGTCATTGTCGATCATCCGAGAGGTCGCCGTACAGTATCCGCGAGCCGACTTGGTCGCATCAATTCTTTGTAGGGCAGATCTTCCGCCTACGTGACCGTTAAGAACCCGGGAATTGTCATTGCGAGGAGTCAGGGTGGGCGAGAGAGGGGAGGGCAATGACGACGAGGCAAACTGTGCGTCCGCATCTGGAGAGCACAAATCGAGATTGCTTCGTCGTGCTCCACACCCCACATCACCTCTCCGCACTCCTCGCAATGACACGGTCTGGGCCTTTTCGACAACCAGCGTATGGGAGATTCGGGGGATCAAGAGCATATACGCGCGTGCCGCGAGTATGTGTAGGCGTGCAACCCGGAGAGAGCCAATTCAGCTATTTCAGATACTGCCGCAACCTGTCAATCAGCATCCGCACCAATTGAGGCTCGGTATTGACCAGCGCATTGCCATAGCGGAAAGTGTCAAAAACCTTGACATCAAGCACTCTCGAAATAACATCCGACAGGAGGTTTAATGACTCCATCGAATAAATGTCCTGCTTGGCGGTAGCCATGAACAGCGGGCGCTCGCCATAGTCCTTGATTGCCTTCCCGATTTGCAGGCCGCTGTATTCCAGCCCGGGGGAAATCAGCGCCGTGAACCGCACACCGGGCTCATCGACGGCGTAAAGCAGCCCGATGCTTCCTCCCAGTTCTGCGCCGACAACGGCGATTCTTGCCGAATCGAGCATCTTGCCATGTTCGGTGAACAACTTCTTGACCAACAGTCGAATATCGGCCGGATAGAGGGCTTGCTCTCCGATGTAGAACGTGTTCGGCGGCCGATTCTGACCGGTGCGAAAATCATAGATGGAATAGCCGCAGCCACGCAGGTCCATAGCAAAGACCGCAAAATCTGACGCACAAAGATCATCCACAAGATTTTTCCAGGCACCGTGTGTCTCTGCCGTTTGGTGAAGCAATACTACCAAAGGCAGCTTGGTCAGTTTCGCGCTCTTCGGCCGGTATAGATTCCCAACCAACTCCAGACTGTCCGGAGTCATCACAGTAACCTCAGCGGAATCGGGCCAAGGCCACTGTCGCGCCATCGTTTGGTCTGAAACGAAGAGACTCGCCGCGATAGCCAGCAGAAGAATAAGGAAAGTTTTTGCCACGATGGATTGCCTCAGAATATCGTATTGCATAGCACTACCTAAATTACAGTGCTCTCCTCGCCAGATACCGCTCCGACAAATCGGTGCGGCGACAGCGGGGAAATATCAAATGATGCTTTTTCGTCGCAAATCACCTCGGCGGTCACGATTCCGGCAGCCGGCGCATGCATGAAGCCGTGCCCCGAGAATCCGGTGCAATGGAAGAAACGGGGGTATTCGCCACTCGGGCCAATAACCGCATGATGATCAGGCGTAGATTCGTACAATCCGCCCCAGGCCGTTTTGATTTCGGCGGTCTCAAGCTGCGGGATACGGTCGAGTCCCTTCATTAGAATTGAGTCGGTGTATTCCGGATCAACCGATTCATCAAAACCTTCCGGCGTATTTTTGTCCGCCCAACCGAGTAACAGTCCTCCCGACTCCTTGTGTGTATACAATCCTGAACCGATATCGACGACCATTGGGAATGACTCAGAGATAAAATCCAGGGGCGCCGTGGTCACGATCTGGCGCTTGATCGGCACGACCGGCAGATCGATGCCGAGAAATCCGGCGATCTGACGCGCATAGGGACCGGCGGCGTTGACCACAGTGTTGGTCAGCAACTCGCCGTTGTTGGTCTTGACGGACGTGATCTTATCGCCACTAGCGGCAATGCCCAGTGCTTCGGTCTCCAGCAAAAATTTGACACCCAACTTGCGCGCCGCACTGACATAGCCCTGCGTAAACTGATGGGGGTCGCCGATGCCGTCTTTCTTGGAGAACGTGCCAGCCAGAATGTCATCCACATTGAGCACCGGCACTAAACTCTTGATCTCATCCCGTGACAACCACTGTGCCGGCACGCCCACCCGCTTCCACATCTCGAACTGTGTACGGAATGACTTTACCTGTTCATCATTGGTTAGCACAAACAGATAGCCGACCTGATCGAACTGCACTTCGGCATCCATGTCCTGTGCGAAGGTCTCAAACTTGTCCTCCGACAACAGCGACATTCGCACGTTGATTTCCGAACTGAATTGTGCGCGAATTCCACCGGCGCATTTGGCCGTGGAACAGTTGCCCAGATACTGGTCTTTCTCCACGACCGCGATCTTGCCGTAATTCTTCTTGGCCAAATGATATGCCACTGCCGCCCCGATAATCCCGCCGCCTATGATTACAATGTCGTAGCTCTCTGACATCAAACTCCTCCTCAATCACCAGAGGTCAGGCGATATGGTAGCCATTTGCCGCCTGGAGTCAAGGAATTTTGGGCGTCGCTTTGGGGGTAATCGTAGCTGGTAGCCCAGGAGAGCGTAGCGCCAAACCCGACAATATCAGGAGAAAGTAATTTCGGGTTCCGCGTTTCACTGAGAACCCGATCTACCCAACTCGCAGCATCATCCTGTCGTGATTCTCAGAAACTCCAGCGGCTTCTGACGCACAAACGTGGCTTCGATTATCTCAATGGTTTTCTTCTGACGAGCAAAGGTCAGGAGCGTCTCCGCTTCTTCACGCGTGGCCCATTTATGTTCGCTGTGTTCCGACGAGAGTTCGACCGCCTGGTGGGAGTCAATGAATCCGACGAATACTGGCGCGATGTTGATGCAATTCTGGCTCACCTCATAGAACAGCTCAACCTCATTGGCGGAGTACAGACGGTCTGGAATCAGCCCGGTCTCCTCCTTGATCTCACGAAGTGCGGCCTGCCATGCCTTCTCGCCTTTCTCGATCTTGCCTGACACCATTTGCCATGTGTCATTGAGATAGGGCGTGCTGCGTTTGACCATTAGGTATTGCCCTTGGCCGGAATCGACTCGGCAGACATAAGCGGCTATCGAAAATGATTTGATTGGGACTTCTTCTCGGATATCCAATTAAATCCACCTCTCTCCGGCTGGGTAGAATTGTAGTTACGCAAGTAGAAGCCCGTGGGAGCAACGTGTGCGTCGCCATTGCCCTCGTCCGGGTTTCGCAATTCTGCTAACGCACGTTCAATACGCTGTCGCCAATACCTCGCAAACCTCTTCCAGAAAGCGTCTGTCCTGATCGGTAAACGCCGCCGGAGTGTTTGAGTCGATATCAAGCTCGCCAACAACCACGCCATCCTTGATAATCGGTACAACAATCTCCGATTTGGTCTCGAACGAACAGGCCAGATAGCGGGGATCGCTGTTGACGTCATCAACAATTATCGTGTTTTCCTCGCGCACCGCGGCGCCGCAAATACCGGTGCCGGCTTTTATTCGTGTGTGTGGCGACGGTTTGCCCAGAAACGGTCCCAGCACAAGCTCCTCGTCGGATTCGAGACTGTAAATACCGACCCAATCATGGTGGGGGCAGTTGTCTTTCAGAAGCTGCACCGTCTCGAATGGTAGTTTTTTCATGGCGTCGGCGTGACGAGCGACTTCTCGCAGCCGGTCAAGTATGTCCGAGTGCGAAAGCTGATTAGGCATACCCTCTGCTCTGATTCAACATCATCGACTGTAACCCTCGTAGCGACTGCGACATGGGGACCGTTCCACAGCGGACAAGCTATGTGCAAAATCGTGGCTGTCAACCGAAACTGTTCGCCTTTAGGGCGGGACAAAGCCTGCCGATGCTTTAATTGTGAACAAGACCCCTCGCATAATGGTCGTCGACGACGAAGAGTCGATGTGCAACTTCATGGAAATCATGCTCAGAAAAGAGGGTTATGCTGTCTCGACGGCGCTGTCCGGGCGGGAAGCCATGGAGCGGATGGACGCAGAACATCCGGACCTGGTCATCTCCGACATCATGATGCCCGGAATGTCCGGCATCGAGCTTCTGACGCAGGCTAAGAAGAGGCGCGAGGATCTGCATTTCATTGTGATGACTGCGTATGCGTCAGTCGATTCCGCGGTGGAGGCACTCAAAAAGGGCGCTGACGATTACATCACCAAACCTTTCAAAATCAACGAAATCAAGCAGGTTATCAAGACACTAATACAGTACAGCAGTACGCCGACAGTCGGCAAAGCGGTCAGGGGGAAACGCGCCGATCGCTTTACGCTCGATCGATTCATCGGCAAATCCGAAATCATCGTCAAGCTGAAGGAACTGGTGCTACAAATCGCCGAATCCGATTCAATCGCCCTGATCCTTGGCGAGAGCGGTACCGGCAAGGACTTGATCGCGCGCGCCATTCACGCGCATTCGCGACGTCAGGATATGCCCTTTGTCGCAATCAACTGTGCCGCCATTCCGGAGCAGCTTCTGGAATCGGAACTGTTCGGACACCAGAAGGGGTCGTTTACCGGCGCGATCAAAGACAAAGAAGGTCTGTTCCACGTAGCGGATGGTGGTGTGTTGTTCCTCGATGAGATAGGCAACCTGACAACCGGTCTGCAAGTGAAGCTCTTGCGGGTCTTGGAGACACAAGAGTTTACGCCGGTAGGCTCCACGATCCCGCTTAAGGTTGATGTGCGTCTGATTGCCGCGACCAATTCCGATCTGGAGGAAGACGTCAAGGCCAATCGCTTCCGGGCTGATCTGTTCTATCGGTTGAAGGTGTTACCGATTTTTCTGCCGCCCCTGTCGCAGCGACGCGAGGATATTTCGCTGTTGGCCGAATATTTCCTTAACCGGCTGGCGGCCAAACACAACGCCGTGGCAAAGAAACTCTCGCCAGAGGCGGAACGCTTGATCATGGCGTCGGCGTGGCCCGGCAACGTGCGCGAGCTGGAGAATACGATCACACGCGCTTTCCTGCTGTCGAAGACCGAGACGATCAGGCCCGAGGACTTCCCGGACAAGTTCGCCAAGGAGGAAGTTTCGGAGGAATTGGCGCCGGAACTACCTAATCCGGCTAACCCGACGCTGGAGTCAATTGAGAAGGCATATATCTTTTGGGTGCTCAATCAGACCGGCTGGCAAAAGGCCAAGGCGGCGAAACTCCTGGGAATAGATGCCTCTACACTATATCGAAAAATTGAAAAATACGCCTTAAAGAGGGAAGGGGAGTAGCATTGCAAAGTGCAATGGATGTGTTGCAGATTCCTTTCTCCAACTCCTCTTTTGAGGATTGTTTCTATTCGCAACTCAAGTCAATCACTGGTCTGCCATGCAGTTAAGACGCGCTCCTGTTTTGGCATCACAATTGCATGGATGTGAGCAGACCGTTACGAGGAGAATGATGCGTTACTCAAGACTCAATCAGAAAGGTTTC
>CAIVAP010000245.1 GCA_903903945.1 uncultured bacterium
CGGAAGTTGTCGATGCCATACGTAAGGGCACCGAGGCGGCGCGCAAGCAGATGGTCAAAATCTCGCTGCAAGGTGGAACGATCCCTCACGAAGTGCTGGGTTGTTTTAGCGCCGCGAGAGTACTGCTGAAACCTGCTTCTCCCGGTACCGGCGTCATCGCCGGTGGTGCGGTGCGTGCGGTTCTGGAAGCCGCCGGTATCCAGGACGTGTTGACTAAATCGCTCGGATCAACCAGTCCTCACAACGTGGTCAAAGCGACCATGGACGGTTTGCAGCGTCTACGGACAAAACAGGAACAATTGAGCTATCGAGAGGTTGAGACGGGATCAAGCAATGGCTAAGAAGCTAAAGATTACGCAGATCAAGGGACTCTCCGGTCGAATCCAGCAGCATCGGGACACCATTGATGCGCTGGGTCTGCGACGGATAAATCATACCGTAGTGCATAATGACACGCCGCAGATTCGTGGCATGGTCAACGCCGTACGGTTCATGGTTAAGGTGGAGGAGGTAAACGCATGAGACTTGACAATCTCCAGAAGCCGGCTGGTTCCACCAAAAACCGCAAGCGCGTGGGTCGTGGTCCTGGTTCGGGACATGGGCGGTATTCCGGCAAAGGCAGCAAGGGCGCCAGAGCCCGCGCCGGCTTCCAGTACAAACCCTGGCACGAAGGCGGTCAGATGCCTCTCGTGAGGCGAGTGCCCAAGCGTGGCTTTCGTCCCGTTGATCGAACCGAGTATCAAGTCGTCAACGTGGAAGACTTGGCTCGCAAATTCGCCCAGGGAGGCGAAATCACTCCCGGCGAACTAAAGAAACAGAAATTGATTAGGTCGATCAACAAGCCGGTCAAGATTCTGGGTACCGGTGAACTCAAGGTCAGCTTGAGTCTCAAGGTGCACGCCGCGTCAAAGATCGCCATCGAGAAAATCACTGCCGCCGGTGGCAAAGTGGAGATCTTGTCGTGATAGAGAAAATTCAGAATATCTTTAGAATAAAGGAGTTGAGGCATAGGATTCTCTTTACCCTCGCTCTTCTTGTTGTCTATCGTATTGGTGGACACATTCCCGCCCCCGGCATCGACGCCTCGCTGTTGTCGAGATTCTTTGCCCAACAGGGAGGGGGAACCCTCTTTGGCATGTTTGACATGTTTGTCGGTGGCGCTTTCAAGAAGGCATCAGTCTTCTCCCTCGGTATCATGCCATACATCTCGGCTTCGATTATCATCCAGTTGCTGACACCGATTTTCCCCTATTTCCAGAAGCTTGCCAAGGAAGGCGAGGAAGGTCGCCGCAAAATCACGCAATACACTCGTTACGGAACCGTGTTGATCTCGATGCTGCAGGCCTTCGGCGTAGCCGCTTGGTTGCAGTCCCTGCAGCCGGAAGGTGTTTCGGTTGTGATCTCGCCCGGCGTCGGTTTCACACTTCTGTGCATGATCACGTTTACCTGCGGTACAATCTTCATCATGTGGCTCGGTGAGCAAATCACAGAACGCGGCATCGGCAACGGTATTTCTCTGATCATTTTCATCGGTATTATCGCCTCCTTCCCGGCTTCGGTCATTGACGAGTACACGGCGTTGAGCGCCGGCACCCGCACAATCTTCACTGAGGCGCTGCTGGTTGCCATCATGGTCGCGGTGATCGCATCGGTCATCGTCGTCACTAGAGCCCAGAGGAAGATTCCTGTTCAGCATGCCAAACGTATCGTGGGCCGACGCGTGGTGGGTGGAGTAACGACTCATCTGCCGTTATCCGTGAACACGGCCGGCGTTATTCCTATTATCTTTGCGCAATCCATCATGTTTGCTCCGTCAACGCTGAAGACGCTCTTTCCGCAGTCGGATTTCGTGGAACAGTTTGTGAGCTATCTGTCGCCCGGGGCGGTGACCTATAGCGTAGTTTACGCCTTGATCATTATCTTTTTTGCTTTCTTCTATACAGCCATTGTTGTCAATCCGATGGACATGGCGGACAATATGAAGAAGCAAGGTGCGTTTATTCCGGGTATCCGTCCGGGACAGAAGACCGCAGAGTACATTGACAAGGTGCTCACGCGGATCACCCTTCCGGGTGCGATCTTTTTTGCCGCGATCGCTGTCTTGCCCTACACCTTGATAAAACAGGCCGGTGTCAACTACTACTTTGGTGGTACCGGCATTCTGATCGTCGTTGGCGTTGCTCTGGATACACTACAGCAGGTCGAATCGCATCTGCTCATGCGGCACTACGAGGGCTTCATGAAGCATGGGAGGATCAAGGGAAGATCGTCGATGTGAGATTGCTGATTGTGCTTGGCGCTCCCGGCTCTGGCAAGGGCACGCAGGCGAAACTCCTTGCGGAGTACCTGGGTCTGGTTCACCTTTCCACGGGTGATATCTTGCGTGACGAGGTGCGACGGGAAACAGAGTTGGGTAATCAGGCCAACCAGTTTATGACCGCTGGCGAACTGGTTCCCGACGCCCTGATTCTGGATATGATAAAGGCGAAGCTTGTTCTTGACAGTATGACTAAAGGTTTCATTTTCGATGGTTTTCCGCGTACCGTAATACAGGCCAAAGGGCTTGACCGGTTGGCGGATGAAGTTGGTGCCAGGATTGATTGCGCAATCGATCTCGTCGTCGATGATGAGATTGTCGTCAAACGGTTAACTGCCAGGTCAGGTTGCAGCGTTTGTGGCGCAATATATAATGACGTGTGGAATCCCCCCAGACGTGCGGGATTCTGCGACAAAGATGACTCCGCGCTGATACGTCGTGCCGATGACTCGGAATTGGTGGTCAGAAATCGTTTGCACGTCTACCGCCAGCAGACCAAACCGCTCGAGGAGTATTACAGCCATAGGGCATTGCTGGTCAAAGTTGATGGCTATGGCATGACCGGCCAGGTCTTAGCAAGGATTCTGATATCCCTAGAAGCATCAGGGACGAATGATCGAACTCAAGTCTAAGGCGGAATTGGAGAAGATCGGCGAGTCCTGTCGGATAGTCGCCGGAGCACTAAAGATGGTGGAAGAGATGGTTAGACCGGGAATTGAAACACGCGAAATTGATCAGCGTGTTCGCGAGTTCATCAAGAACGAGGACGCAACGCCGTCGTTTCTTGGTTATCGCGGTTATCCAGCTTCTATCTGTATCTCGATCAACGAGGTGATCGTGCACGGTATCCCGGGCAAACGGCGAATCAAGGACGGCGATTTGGTCTCGGTGGATATTGGCGCATATAAAAATGGATTTCATGGCGACGCGGCGAGGACATTTCTTGTGGGTGATGTGAGCGACGAGAAAAAAAAGATTACTAAAGTCGTGAAAGAGTCGCTTGAGCGGTGAATTGCTCAATCGCATCATTGCCCACGCGTGCGTCATGTTTCGTGAAGAATATAAACTCCAGGAATTCTCTCAGGAGGGAAATTCGGTACGCGAAGTCCGAACGGCTGTAGGTGTGTTCTATAAAGATTCCAAGAAGCCCGTTTGTCATGATGATGAATTAAGTATTCCCTGCTGTTTTGCCTCAGCAAGCGCACCAAGAATGATGTCTTTATGGTCGCCAAGCGACAGCGACTTGTTGAGCACAATGCGAGCGGTGTCTTCAACCAATCCAACGATCTCCTGATTGAGCATTGCAAATCGTTCTTGCCGGTAAGCCGCAA
>CAIVAP010000246.1 GCA_903903945.1 uncultured bacterium
CGATCTACTGCCAATGAACGTAGTCCCTGTGCTCTGTAGGAGCGACTTTAGTCGCGACTGCTCGGAACTTGGGATTCGACCTCGGTAGGATAGGCATTCCTGCCTGTCCACCTTTCAACACATCAAAGCACCGGTGCCCCATCTCCTTTCGATGGGTCTCGTAAGTCTTCCGTTGCGATCGTCTTCGATTTGGGTCAAACCTGTCATGACGATCTCTACCGAAGAACAGTTTACACCGTCAACCGGAACCCAGTAATAGAGCGTACCGTGACAGGTTGTCGTCGGTGGCCGATTCTCCTTTGGCCCTGGGGACTATTCATAGCTGACACCCTTTTGTGATGTTGGCGATGTTTCCCCCTCGGCAAAGTAAGTTTGGAGGTTCTACTCCTCCCACCACCAACATCAACTGCGAACCCGATCAACTTCGCTACCAGAGCGAACGCCGGCGAAGTTGATGACTCATAGAGGAGCTTCTCCTTTTCCCCGCAACGGTTCCGCGTTTCCGACTTGGCAGTGTCGGATGATCTGATCCCTGCTACGCAGGCCCTCCTCCTATCCCGTTCAAGTCGCAAGGTCGACTTCGGCGGGCGGCACAATGCTGTACCACAGGACGGGAAGCAACTCCAGGGTAGGACAGACCAATCATCCACCACCGGAAACGCTTAGTCGAGGTTCGCTTGTTCTTTGACATCGCGAATAGCACTATTCGCGCCATATTGTAGTCTCACCCCTTGCGGGTGTTTGCTTGCATATGCTACACTCCGGGCAGCAAACACCGCACTTCGTGATCGGTGCGGAAGCCGAGGAAATAGTCGGCTTGCATCAATTTGTGGATTTCGCGTGTGCCTTCGTAGATGGCCGCCCCTTTGGAGTTGCGGAAAAACCGCTCCACCGGGTATTCGTCCGAGAATCCATACGCCCCATGAATCTGCACGGCATTGTACGCCGCCTTCTCCGCCTGGTCGGTGCAGAACCACTTTGCCAGCGAAGTCTCGCGGGTTGAACGCAGGCCTTTGTTCTTGAGCCATCCGGCTTGGAGCCACAAGAGACGACCAGCCTCATAGCCGTATATCATCTCCGCGAACATCTCTTTGACCAATTGATGATGGTCAATGGTTTGTGTGAAGGTCTTGCGTGTGGAGGCATACTCCTTGCTGGCATCCATACAGGCGCGGATCAATCCGGTCGAACCGGCAGCGACGGTATAACGACCCCCGTCAAGACACGACATCGCGATCTTGAAGCCCTCGCCTTCGTATCCAAGCAGATTGGCAGCGGGAACTTCGACATCCTGCATCGCCACCCAACCGGTGATTCCGGCACGCACGCCAAGTTTGCCGTGAATGGCTCCGGTCGTCACACCCGCAAACTTGCGCTCAATGATAAACGCCGACAAGCCGGTGTGATCGCGCTTCTTCTGTTTCTCAGTATCGGTCCACGCGAAGATCAGGAAATTGTCGGCGACATCAGCCAGCGAAATCCACATCTTCTCGCCGTTGAGAATGTACTTCTCCCCCGCCTTGCGCGCGGTAGTGAGAATTCCGATGGCGTCCGACCCGGCGGCAGGTTCGGTCAGACCAAATGTCGCGATTTGTTCGCCTTTGGCTTGCGGAATCAGATATTTCTGTTTCTGCTCTTCGCTGCCCCAGGTGTAGATCGCCATGGAATTAAGCCCGATATGCACGGAGAAGATCACACGGGCGGTGGTGTCAACGTACTCCATTTCCTCGCAGACCAGTCCCAGCGCGATGTAGTCGAGTCCCATGCCACCGTATTTCTCAGGGAAACAGATGCCCAGCAAATCAGCATCCTTGAGGCGCTTAATGAACTCCGGGTCGTATTTTTGCTGACGGTCGAGTTCGGCAATCTGCGGCCTCAGATACTTGCCGGCAACATCCCGGGCTAGATCAGCCGCGGTCTTATGGTCACCGGTCAATTCAAAATCAATCATGGTCAACTCCTATCAGGCAGAACCCACCTTGAGCGGCGGTGCACCAAACTTGTGATCCCTTCGAGAATCATCAACTTGGTACGGTATTATCGTCAATCAGCGCGAAGTATATTTGATGGGGAAGCAATGTGCAAGTGTGTAGTAGGTGAGGATGTTGTGAAATCACCTTGCCAAACCGACCCAACCGAGCGATTATCGCACAATGATCAAACGCTTCATGCCGGCAATGCTGTCCCTGGGGTTGGTTTTGGCTGCACTCTCACGGGTGTCGGCGCTACAGTTGGACTCAGTGTATCTGGCGGAGGTCCGCACCGGTATCAAGCTGACGGTTACCGAGCGGTTTGACGAAGCGAGGAAGGTCTTTGAGGCCATGATCGACCGTGACACGGCTGACCATGCGGCCTATCTGTTGCTCGCCGGAGTTTGGCACGGCGAGATGTTTGACCGCGAGGACTACGGCACGCGTCCCAGGTTTGATTCGTTGATCAGCAAGGCGCTGTCTTTGGCAAAACAGGCAATTGCGGAGAATCGCAATCCGGCCTGGGCGCACCTGACTCGGGGAAACGCCTACGCCTATATCGCCACTTTGGAGACCAAAGTTGGATCGTGGTGGGGGGCACTGCGTAAGGGTCTGGCGGCTAAGAACGAGTATTTAGAGGCGCTCGCGCTCGATTCGACTCTTTACGATGCCTATTTGGGATTGGGGAGTTATCACTACTGGAAATCAGCCAAGACCGAGTTCATCAACTGGCTGCCGCTGGTCCCGGATCGAAAAGACGAAGGTTGTTCCGAGTTGCAATTGTCAATCGACTTTTCACTGTTCTCCGGCGATCTGGCAGCCAATTCGCTGCTCTGGATATATCTTGACCGCGGTCGGTTTGACGAGGCTTACGAAATCGCCACCACGCTGCATCGAAAATTCCCCGACAGCCGCCTTTTTACGTGGGGGTTGGCATTTTCCAGCTACTACAGCGGGCATTTGCGTGAGGCGTTGGAGAGTTTCGGCAGGATTCTTGACACGATCGAGCATCAGGCCGGGCAGAACAATTTCAATACGATTGAATGTCGATTCCACCGCGCTAGGATATTCCAAATGCTGCATGAAAAGGACAAGGCGGTCGCGGAACTACAGACGTTGTTGAGCTATCCGGCCAGCGAAGAGATTAAAGATCGACAGCAGGAGAAGCTGAACAGGGCGCGGAAGTTGCTGGAGGAGATGCAGAAGCAGAGGCCCTAGACCCCGAGAGGTCTAACCTACTCCTTGCTCTTCAACAGTGCGAACTTCTCCATCGCCGCTGCCGCAATCAAACTCGTCGCGGTCTCGATAGAGATGGTCAGGTGGTTGATCACCAGATCGTAGTATAGCGGATCGTCAATCGACTTGCCGAAAGTCCTCTTCACAAACTCGCTGCGCTCGTGGTCGGAAGTTTCGACGGCTTTGGCGGCCTCTTTTTCTACCAGCCCTTCGTACTGCATGAGATTGTGGATGCGGTCATTCCGCGGAGCGACCACGCGGATATGGAAGCCGAGGTCATGGCCGACGATGAAATTGGCGCCGCGTCCGATCACTACGACACCGCCAAGCTGCGAGATCGAATAGATGATTTCCGACAAATGCCTGGCATAATCGGAACCATCGACGTAATTCCCCGCCACCATTGCCGCAAACCACGTTTCCATTTGCGACTGCGAATGCTCGTCGAGCGATTCAACCAGGCGGCGTTTGTAGCCGGTCGATTCGACGATGCGGTCGATGATGTCGCGATGCAGCAGGGTATAGTTGAAACGGTTCGCCAACTTGCTTGCGATGAGCGTGCCGCCGGAGCCACGTTGTCGCGAGATCGTGATTACAGGTTGATGTCGTTGTTGCTTCTCTTCCGTCGTCAATTCGGCCGCACGGATATTGCTTTCCAGTTCCCAGCGGCGCAACTGACGATCAATGATGGCTTCAATCGAGGTCATGGAATCCCCTCCCTATGTATCTCTGACTAATATACGTTTCGGCGACGTTCGCCGAGAAGAATAAAACTGGGATCGTACAGGCAGCGTTCTTGACTACCTCGTTATGTACTTGTGGATTTAATTGGCAAAAATGCCTGCTCCCAGGCTGACGAAATGCAACAAGATTGATCGCCGTACGTCTATAACTCTTGACAGAAAGGATTCCGATCATTAATTGATTTGGATACATCTACTTTCCCAATTGGAGACACAAATGTCCTACTACAATAAGATCTTCGGACTTGCTCTGGTTTTGATACTGCAGATCTTGCTCTGGGTGTCGGCAACCGGAAATGCGCAACAAGATGCAAAGAGCGCCGCTTGGATTGAGGGGGCCAATGTCAAAGTTAACCATGACGCCACCACGCAGCTACAAAACGAGGAAGCGTGTGCGATCAACCCGAGTAATCCTGATAACGTCGTCGCGATCTGGCGAGATTTCCGCCTTGGCTACCGACGTATCGGCGTCGGCACGACGTTTGACGCCGGTGTCACCTGGTCTGATTCACTGTTGATCGGGACGGAGGAATATCCACGCGCCTCGGATCCGGTAATAAGTTATACCGCCGGCGGCAACATACTGGCATGTGTTCTGTCACTCACCGCTGACCAGTCGCTTAGTGCATTGCACGTGTACCGTTCCACCAATGGCGGGACTTCCTGGTCGGAGCCGGTTGCTGCCGTTGATGAAGGAGGCGCATCCGGCTTTGAAGACAAGCAGTGGATCAATGTCGACCGTACCAATAGCCCATATCGAGATCGCGCATACATACCCTGGACGCGTTTCGGCGCGACCACAAACATCATGCTCACTTACAGCGAGACGCCGACACAGTATTCGGTGCCGGTCCAGGTTTCGGATTTCTCCAGTGTCCAGTGGCCAACGGTGACAGTGGGTCCTGACGGTACTGTCTATGTCGCCTGGGTTTCTTTTTCGGACGGTCGGATTGCTCTCGACAGATCTTCTGACGGCGGAGCCAGTTGGGGAGCGGATCTGACGGTCACACCACTATCGTTCACTTCCGGAACGATCAACGGTGGCATCACAACTTTCGCTTATCCGGCGATGGAGGCAGATATTTCGGGAGGTGCCTTCAACGGAATGCTCTACGTTGTCTATTCCAACCTAACGGCAGACGGCAATCTCGACCTGTACGTGAGGAGATCAAGCGACCAGGGGAGCACTTGGACAGCGCCCATTCGCATCAATGATGACGTGATCGGAAACCACATCGATCAGTTTCATCCCTGGCTGTCGATTGATGAGAGCGGTATCCTGACAGCGTGCTGGTTTGATCGACGGCTTGACCCGAACAACTACAACTGGGATCTGTACCTCGCGCACTCGTTTGACGGCGGCGCCTCCTGGACCGCGAACCGACGAATCTCAGAGGTGTCATCCTCCCCTTTCGACGCCTTGCGAGGTCGGATCAACGCCGAGTATACAGAGTTGGACCTGCCCGGCAAACCGGACGGAGAACCCTACAATCCATTACGTAGTCCCATGGCTGGATTGATCGGGGAATATACGGGACTATCGACACGCGCCGGAGTTGTTCAGACGGTTTGGACGGATACTCGCAACGGCAATCAGGATGCGTATTCCGCCCGCGTGACGATCGGGTTCTCAGCGCCACCGCTCTATTTGCCCGTACTGAATGCAGCGATCAGCAGTTCGCAACCCCTGTTCTCCTGGGGCAAGACCGGCGCGACGCCCGCAGAAATTGCTCAATTCCCCGGAACCGTCGTGCAGCCGCTGCATTACATCCTTCAGGTTGATGATGATTCGATGTTCGCATCAATCGATTTCGCCGACTCTGGTATTGCCGTCAGTCACCAGTTCGCCGGCACCCTCGCCGATGGCACTTGGTTTTGGCGAGTGAGCGCCGTAAACGATTCGGGTCGCAGCACAGGATTCGCAGAGTCTTATCGAAAATTCACAATCGACACACAGGCGCCGATCATACCGACAATCCTTGATCCTGCAGTTGATTCGGTTGTCGACTACCAGTCGCAATCGTATCAATGGACCACCGTAACCAAAAACATCGAGGGCACACCAGTAACCTACCAACTCCAGGTTTCCCAGGATTCAACTTTCGTCTCTTTGCAGATCAGTATCTCGGGCATTGCGTCTACGTCGTATCTCAGCGTCGCGCCGTTGACGCCGGCAGCGGCTTACTATTGTCGCGTGAAAGCTACTGATGCCGCCATGAATACGAACGGCTTCAGTTCCGCGCGCCGATTCCATACTAAGGCATCGTATATTTGCGGTGACGCCGACCACTCGGGCGCAGTCAATATTTCGGATGTTGTCTATCTCATTTCGTATATTTTTTCCGGCGGACCAGCGCCGATCGTGCTTGCCGCCGCGGATGCCGACTGCAGCTGCAGAGTGAATATTTCCGACGCCGTCTATCTCATCTCATACATCTTTTCAGGAGGTGAGGTACCCTGTGCGGAGTGTTGAGGAACCAGTTTGACACGTTGCGAGACGTCGCCTGTTTGCGCATAAGCTGGGTGGACTGTCGAAGCGCTCAGCTTGCGAATAGATTGTGTGAGCGTCAGACGCTCACTTCAACATAGACTTGCCCGTCTTTGACAACCACCGGGTAGGTTTTGAGTTGCACCCAGAGTTCGTTGAGGCAGGCCCCGGTTCTGATATCATACTGCCAGCCATGTGCGGGGCAAGTGATCGTGTGGCCTTCGATCTTCCCGCGCGCCATCGAAGCTTTCATGTGTTTGCAGTCGGCTTCTATGCCATAAAGCTCCCCATTGATTCGGATGACGGCAACCGTACGGGCCATAACTTTGGCGGTTCTGACATTTCCCTCGGTCAGGTCCTGCTCGCGACAGATATTGATCTTCATGGCTGCAATATAGTGCTGTCAGCGATCTTTGGCATCAGCAAGACATGTGGTTATCGTGATTTCGCACGGCGAGTGCGAGCGTAAGGCAATTAACGACAATTACTTATCCAGACCGGATGATGCTGGTGGGCTAGACTCGGATGCCTGGGAGAAATGGAAGGTGGCTTCGAAGAAGGCTTTTCCCCACTGCTGGGACGTCTATCTCTTTGTTGGTGAGTTAGCTAAATCCGCGATTTTTCGTCGGAAATTGAAAGAAAGGGCTTGACAAAAGCACGGTATTTCTTCATACTTAATCTGAAGTTACATCAGTACTTCCAAAGTACTTCAACAGCTAAACTTGTAGCATGTCTTGTGGTGTTGGGTGGTGAGGTCTTCAAGGAGTATTGCATCGATGAAGCCATTGGAACCGACACTGAAGGAAACAGCAGGGTCTGCTGCATTTACAGGCGCAATTGCTGTTCGTTGATGTTTTTTCGGTTCCTCTGCCAGTAGGACAACCTGTAGCGCGGAGAAGCAATTAGTCGAAAATACGGTAAGGTACACTTGAATTGATCATGCGGCGCCAGGCCGCAGCCGGGGGGCATGGATTGTACGGGAGTAGTCTACCGTGCTATTGGTTTTTGTGCAGAATACGAAGTTTCATGAAAAATGATAAGAATATAATAACATCCTCACAACCTTTAGACACTGGAGTCGCTATGCGTAAACGTTTAACGGCACTCTTTGCTGTAACACTCCTTGCGGGATTGTGTTTCCTCAGTTTCGCCCCCTCGACCCTGGCCGCCAGCGGCGGAACGTACCCCTGGGCGGATTCAATCAGCGCCAAGGCGCTAGGCACAAACGAGCAAACCTTGCAGGAGGTCTTCAACAGTCTTGGCTACGGCTATATCAATGTCGCCACTCAAGAAACCGGCATCGAAACTTGGTGTGTTTTACCCGGGCAGAACCTGGCGACGATGGTCATTGAGGTTGCCGGCTCTGCAACAACGGCAAAGTCGGGTTGGTATGTTGCTAACAATCCCAGTCCGCTGAACCAGCTATTTGATGGCACTGCTGTTCCGGGCAGTTCCACCACTTTTTCCGTTCCCGGGAGTGGTTCGATCGGCTTCTACATGCGACCGGGATTGAGCGGACCAGACTATGTCTGGTACTCGCAGGGCGCGATGAATTCTGACTATGGTTCGCCTTTCTTGGGCAATCATGCCAAAGTGTATCGCACAGTAGTTCCGCACGAATATCTTGTTTGTTGGGAGGATCTGCCGGAAGGCGGTGATCAAGACTGGCAGGATCTTGTTTTGAAAATCACGTTTGCCAATCAAATCCCGGTTGTCACGCTTCCCGCGGATTATTCCGTATTCCAGTGTACTCCGGCTGAGATTTGTTTCAATATCAGCGCCACCGATGCCAACTGCGAGGGGGACAGTCTGACACTGCAGAAGATTTCCGGCGCGGGGACGTTTACAACGATTCATGCGCAAGCTCCCATAAATACGAGCCACTGCTTCACTCCTACGACTGCCGGCGTTTATCAATTCATCTTCAAAGTAACTGACATTGCAGGCGCCTTCGATTATGACACTATGAACGTGACGGTCGCATTGAATCAACCACCGGTTGCCAATGCGGGCGCCGACCAGACCGTGCTCCAGTGCACTCCGGGTCAATCGATTTGCTGGACGGCCGGCTGCACCGATCCGGACGGCAATTTGTCAATCTCTCAACTGGTGTCGAGCACGGGCACGTACAATGGCAGCCAAATCTGTTTCAGTCCGACCAGCAGCGGCGCTTACACGTTTATCTTGAAGGCGACCGACTATTGCGGCGCGACAGACTATGATACTTCAGCGGTGACCGTGACGATGAATCAGCCACCGGTTGCCAACGCGGGCGTAGACGCGACTGTATTCCAGTGCACTCCTCCCACTCCGATCAGTATCCCCGCTGGCTGCACTGACCCGGACAACAATTTGTCGACCTGCCTGTTGATCTCCAGCCCCCCG
>CAIVAP010000247.1 GCA_903903945.1 uncultured bacterium
AGGCACACGAAGGCCTTGTGATCCGAGATTAAGCTGTTTCATAACTCTGATGCCCTTCTGCTTATCTTCTTAGGAAGTTGCTCTGAGCAGAGTAATGCACTGGAGAGCAAAACTGTTATAAGTACGACCAAGCATTTCATAAAATCCTCCATAATTCCGCCGAATGTCCCTTATGGTAATTCTTACAGCTTTCTACGTCAAGTTACAACGGTACCCCTCCAAACTGCCGGGTCTTCCGATCTTGCCGGCAATGTTTACGTGCGCGGCGTACGTCCTCGTGCGCCGCGAATCCCCTCTTGAGAGGGGACTAAGGGGTGTGTCATTCCCGCCCTTTCTATCACTCCCACCTATTTTCTGTCATTCCCACCCCCTCCTGTCATTCCCACGCAGGCGGGAATCCAGGCTTGTTCGGTTCCGTCATGTCTTGCGCCGCGACGCTCTGCTTGTCTTCGAGAGTCGCTTATCCTCGCGGCATGTGACATGACGGTCGGCAGGGGGGGATTGTAACCCACCCAACGGGTGGGTTTTTTCTTGCCATCTGACAACTGTGTCCGTACATTCGTCTCAAGATGAATCTGAAACACCATTATCACGCTTCGCGGCCAACAGCGTTCGGAGTCAAATGTCAAAACCGAAACGCTTTTGACTCACAGAACTACTGCGTAGAAGGGAGAAGACGCATCATGACTGACGATTCACAAGAAAAGAAACCGGAGAGACAGCAGGGATTGGGCAAGCCCCCGGATGCGGAACGGGTATACATCCAGAAAATGGAAGTTCCTTTCCACGTAAGTGACAGAGTGTTCTGGAGAAGAACATCCGTATTTCAATTCGTCTATTCATCGCTAGGGCTTCTTCTCGGCTTAGCATGTATTGTCGGTGGCATCATTTTGTTCTTGCATGGCGTCACGGGTTCAACAAGTTGGACTGCGAAGTTCATTGGCGCAGAAAGCAATGTCTCAGATGCTCCGCCAGGGGTTGTGCTCTTCATTGTTGGGCTTTTCGTGGTCTGGATAACACGCTTTTCAGTGAAGGTCAGGAAATGAACTAGTAGCGCTTCTATAATGGCGAGCGTTCGGAAGTTTTGTAGGCAAAAGCCACTCTGACTTTGACATCTTCTCATCTAGCTATATCCTGTAGCTCATGACCCCTTCATATACTCAATGAATTCAGGAATTTCCTTGGCAAGGAACTCCTCGTGCCACTTCTCCCAACTGAAGTACTTGCTTGGATGCCGAATCATAAGGAGTTTCGATGACACATCACCAATTTCAATAGTCAGGACTCTGGGATACGCTCGATTTATCATACTATATGATCTCGTCTCAATTCTAGAGAACTCATGCATCGGCCATATCTTTCCCATGTCAGTCCCGAGTACAATGCACACTCGTGGCTGCAGCAACTTTAGCACACCCTCAAGGACTCTTGCGCCTTTCTCCCAATCAGACGCGCTTGGGCGCCTCTTTATGGATTCCATTGGCGACTGCACAAATTCATGAAACGCAACAGACGACCAGAGCCTTTCTGATTCGGGCTCCGCGACCGTGGGTTTGCCATAGAGTGCTCTCTCGAAGTTCCTGAACATAGGAGAATTCTTGACCGGATGTCCGTGTTTGAAGTAAAGTCCGTGCTGGTAGACTACCACTCGTGCAAAGTCATCACCATAGAGGGACTGCTGCACTTGGCTATTCCCCAGATCCCAGTTGTAGACACTTTCCGCGATGACAAGAGTTCGAAATTCCTCGTTCAAATTGACAAAATCTCGGCCCACCCATGGAGATAGTACAGGGCAGGCAGCTCTTTGAACCCGACATCGAATGATTTGTTTTGAAACTCGTCCATCATAGTTCCCCGCCCCTACAACCCCTCCCCCTCATAATCAAACGACCGCTTGTCAATATCCCTACCGCTGCACGAAAGCAACAACTCGTAATTCCCGGCGACTTTGCGAACCGAATTTTTGTGTGCGAACTTGATCGACTTAGCCATTTCTTTCGATTCGCCCTTCGCTATCGTCATCGTTCCCAATAGATACTTGCTGATCCGCCGCTTGTCGCCTTTACCGGGACCGATCATTGTCACCTGCAAACGCACCTTGATCGTTTTACTGTCACGATTGGTGATGACGACAGTGAAGGGAATTGCCTCGCCGATCCTGACCGTCTCCGGCGTTCCCTTTTTCCAGACAACGTCAAGCTTATCCGCGCCGCCGAAATTCATCAACGCCAGGGCAGTGGGGTCGGCATCCTTCACCAACGTCCGCAATCCTCGCTGAATAACCCACTCCCGTTCCGGCGTGATTTTACCCTTCGACCATTCTTTCACCCACTGGCAGACTATCGTAGGGTTGTCCTTGGAAATATCATTGATGTTGTTCGCCGCCGCCTTGCGGACATACTCGGAAGGGTCATCCAGCACCTCCTCAAGTATCTCCTTCAAGATCGACGGATCGTGCTTAAGTTCGTCGATATGTTTGCACCAAACCCCGCGCGGTCTGATTGCCTCGATCAACATTCTTCTGATTGCCGGATCGTTATTGGTTGCCCAGCGATAAACCTTGCTCAACACCTTCTCCAAACCATGCTTGTGAATGACATCCTTGAGCATGCTCTGACTCATTTCCTGTGTCCAGGTTCCGGGCATCGCGCCCGAGCGATACAAGAACCTGACCATCACATCAAGCTTGCTGCCGTGCAGCTCAAACTGCACTGTGACAGCGAAAGCCCTGAGCCTGTCGATCTCGGAATTCAGCAGGGCAGAGATAACCTTCTCGGCGTCCGGGATTGCCGCCAGCTTCCGCATAAGCAGTCGGGCCTGATCCAATAGGGCCAGATCAAAATATCCGTCCGCTACAACCCCTTTGATAAACGCGCTCGCTTTCTCTTGACCGATTACCCCGGCCAGATTGTCCTTGACCGCATCAAGGCAATTGCGCTCGGGTGTATCCTTGGGGACGCCTTGTGTCTTCTGTTCTATGTTATTTTCGTTCTCTGCCACAGTCTTTTCCTCAATTCCCCCCGCCGATAGCTTACGTACGCCCCGTCCAAACGACAACACTTTTGTAGGTCGGTGTTCGCAGCGAAGCGCCAAACCCGACATTTGTGCTTACCGCCCAGCCGTGCCGTCAGGAATCCTTTCCTGACGGCTCTCATTTTTGTGCGCGGCGTACGTCCAGAGGTCGTCCCACAAGCCAGCTTTCACGAAATGCGCGCGGAGTGAGTCGCTTTTCCCCCTTAGCAAAGGGGGACCAAGGGGGTTGTACGCGCCTATCCACCAAGAAGAAAGACAATCCCCCAAGTCCGTCTTTGATAAGAAGGACAACATCAAAAAAGAATTATCGTTTTGCCTGCCGTTGCAGTATATATCTTTACAGAGAGGGCATTGTCGAGGAGCACTTAATGTCATACTTGAAGCAATTCGATCCTGAAATATACAGCGCACTTCAGGGTGAAACCAATCGTCAGAATAAGAAACTCGAACTGATCGCTTCCGAGAACTTCGTTTCCGAGGCAGTGATGGAAGCTGCCGGCGGCGTCATGACCAACAAGTACGCCGAAGGCTACCCCAAGAGACGCTACTACGGCGGCTGCGAATTTGTCGATATCGCCGAGAGTCTCGCGCGCAAACGTGCCAAGGAACTATTTGGCGCCGAGCATGCCAATGTCCAGCCCCACTCCGGTTCGCAGGCGAATATGGCCGTCTATTTTACGGTGTTGAAGCCGGGGGACACGATCCTCGGCCTGAGTCTATCGCATGGCGGGCATTTGACCCATGGTCATCCGCTCAATTTCTCCGGCATCTTCTACCATGTGGAAGCCTACGAAGTCGACAAAACCACTGAGCAAATCGACTACGACCACCTGATGAAACAAGCGATTGCCACCAAGCCGAAGATGATTGTTGCCGGCGCCTCCGCGTACCCCCGCACTATTGATTTCAAGAAATTCCGCGAAGCTGCTGATGCTTGCGGCGCTTACCTGATGGTTGACATGGCGCATATTGCCGGACTAATCGCCGCCGGTCTGCATCCGTCACCGATTCCGTATGCCGACTTTGTGACCACCACAACGCATAAGACTCTGCGCGGTCCACGCGGCGGCATGATCTTCTGCAAAGAGCAATACAAAAAAGACCTCGACAGAATGGTGATGCCCGGCATTCAGGGGGGACCGTTGATGCACATCATTGCTGCCAAAGCTGTGGCTCTCAAAGAAGCGATGCAGCCGGAATTCAAGGTGTACCAGCAGCAGATTATCGCCAATGCCAAAACGATGGCCGAGGAATTCAAGCGTCTCGGCTACCATGTTGTCTCCGGTGGCACCGATACGCATCTGATGCTTCTCTCCTTTGTTGGTCAGGGTCTGACCGGCAAGCAGGTACAGGAAGCGCTCGATCTGGCCTCGATCACGACCAACAAGAACACCGTACCGTTTGATCCGCAGCCACCGCTGGTGACGTCGGGCATTCGCATCGGTACTCCGGCTGTGACTACGCGCGGAATGAAAGAGCCGGAGATGAAACAGATCGCCGGATTTATCGACCGCGTGATCAAGAATGTCGAAAACCAGCAGGTGTTTGCCGAAGTCAAAGCCGACGTCGAGAAACTCTGCGACCGCTTCCCGCTCTATCAGGAGCGTATCGACCACGACCTGCCGACGCCGATAGCATGAGTCTGAACGGTTAGGAAGTAGGTAACATGCTCGTAGAATTTTCCGTTGCGCCAATGGGTAAAGGCGAATCTATCTCGAAAGATGTCGCCAGGATCATTGATATCATTGACAAATCCGGTTTGCCATATCAAACGCATGCGATGGGCACCTTGATCGAGGGGAGTTGGGATGAATGTTTTGCCGTCATCAAGAAGTGCCATGACGCGCTACGCAAGACAAACGCGCGCGTCTACACCCGCATCGCCATCGATGACCGCAAGGGCAAGAAAAATGCTATGCAGCGCAAGCTGTTGTCAGTCGAGCAGAAACTCGGCAGACCGTTTCAGAAGTAGGCATGTCCAAACCGGTAGTCGTTTTGTCAACCTGTGCTGATACCGACACCGCGCAGAAAATCGCCTCCACTCTGGTCGAGCAACATCTGGCCGCCTGCGTAACTGTCGTCAATAGGGCACATTCCACCTATCGCTGGCAGGGCAAGATCAATGTCGATGCCGAAGCGTTGATGATTATCAAAACTATGTCCGACCATCTGAAAGCCGCCCAAGCCGTCGTCAAGCAACTCTCCGGCTATGACGTGCCGGAGTTCATTGCCATCGACATCATCGGTGGATCGGCTGAGTATCTTGATTGGCTCAAAGCCGAATGCACGACTCGACCCAATAATACCGACGCCGGATAGCGTTTGGCAACTGTCGCACTTTTGACCGACTTCAACAATTGCTGATGCGAAACACATAAAATTCACCGATCATTATGCCGCCGGCAACGGATTGTCGGCGATTATTTCGGGTTTGGGAACTGTGGAGGTACTTGTCAACCGGGGAAGCGCAGCCAGTCGCTTCGCGCAACCCCTGGGGGCAACAATTGTTGTGGAGGCGTCAGTATGAGATGTCCATTTTGTGGCGAAGAATCCGATAAGGTAATCGATTCCCGTTCGGTGCAGGAGGGCAAGGCGGTGCGTCGCCGTCGCGAATGCCAGTCATGCAACGAGCGGTTCACTACGTATGAGTATATCGAGCGTGTCGCGCTGACGGTGATCAAGACCGACCAGCGACGAGAGCCGTTTGACCGCGCCAAACTAAAACGCGGCGTCGAAATCTCTACTGCCAAACGACCGGTCTCGGCCAAACAGATCGATGCGCTGGTGGAAGATGTCGAAAACGAGTTGTTCAAACTCTCCAAGTCCGAAGTCGCCTCGCAGTTGATCGGCGAGATGGTTATGGAGCGCTTGCGCGATCTCGATGAAGTCGCCTATGTTCGGTTCGCGTCTGTCTACCGCAAGTTTTCGGACAAAACCGAATTCGTCGACGAACTAAAAAAACTCATACAGTAGCGGAACTTGATGGCGAAGGACGACCGGGAAGTTGTCGAAGTCAAAGGCGCGGAAATGCCATTTCTCGAACATATCGAGGAACTGCGGCAGCGTCTGATCAAGGTTATCGCCACCATCCTGATCACTTCCATCATTGCCTACATCTTTTCGGAAGCGATCGTCAACTACTTTGTCAAACCGGTAGGGACAGTCTACTTCCGCAATCCGACCGGCGCGTTCTCGATTCGCATCAAAGTCTCACTCTTTATCGGACTGGCTGCCGCGATTCCCGCAATCATCTATCATTTCTGGAAATTCGTCGTCCCCGGTCTCTACGCCCGCGAGATCAAGTTCCTGATTCCGGTGACTCTCTTCGGGACGATCTTCTTTTTTGGCGGCGCCTCGTTCTGCTTTTTCCTCGTCATTCCGACCGCCATGCAGATTCTGCAGTCATTCGGTACCGATGCCGTCAAACCGCTAATTGATGTCTCAGACTACTTCTCGTTTGTCTTCTGGATGTGTATTGCCTTCGGAGGCGTATTCGAACTGCCGATCATTGCCTATTTCCTCGGCAAGATCGGCCTGATCACCGCGCGCACGCTGCGCAAGGGAAGACGTATTGCCATCGTAATCATCATCATCGCCGCCGCCATCATCACACCAACCCCGGACGCCTTCAACCAGATGATGCTCGCTGTCCCGTTGTACATCCTCTACGAAGTCTCCATCCTCGTCGTCCGCTTCACCGGCAGCCGCGAACATCCCGATCCCAGCACCCAGGGTTAACGGGAGTCAATTGTTCCGGTAGCCCACCCAAAGCGCAGCGACGGGTGGGTCTTTGTCTGGTCGCCCATGTCTCGAACCAACCCAGACCATACCTGAATGCTAGTTTGCATATCGTACTCGACAGTATCACCTGAAAAATTCGAGCGTTTTCTGTTGACAGCACCGATGACATTAGCTATATTTGTAGGTCAAGATTGAGATCAGTAACGTGCAATCTTTGGATCGACAATGCTCCAAAGGTGCCATAACGAGAATCTGATGGGTTCCGACCCGCTCAAAATGCGAAAGCAAGCCTGTTGGAGCTTCCGATTTTTGGAGATTTATTCTTGACACGAGCATTTTAAGGAGGTATGCTATCACGAAATCGAGAGGCAAATGGTTTCTGTCGGTAGATCTGGAATTAAATGTCGAGAAATTCGGGTCTCAATGAAGAAGTACCAATCGTCTAGAAAGGATGCCGGTCTTGTTAACTGACAGCGACTGGCTCAAGACGACGACCTTGCTGAATGTCGCCGACTTTATTCAACTGTCTCTTTCAGAGGGATTGGTTCAACACTCGTCAACGAATTAGTGGGGTGCATATAATGTTATCGGATGACTCAGCTTTCACGAGAGCGATCGTCACACTTCTCGATCACGGAGATGATGTGCTGTTTCTGGTGGTGCTGCCCATTATTCTTCAAGTGGGCAACATGAAACTGATCAAGCGCTATTCATCATTGATCGGGTGTTTTCCCGACAAAGGGAATGAGAACTGCAAAGCTTACGCAATGATTTTTGGACACCGGCTCATTTTCTTGGCTTTTAGCATTGGGATTATTCAGTCGCTTAGCTTCGCCTGGAAAGTGAATTTGCACAAAGAACATGCGGTCTCCAATGCAGCCATCTTTCTGTTAGTGCTGATCGGTTTTCTGATTCTGTTTCAGCTTGTCTTGAGATTCCTGAGATGGCTGATCTCTAAGCGTCACAAACATGCTATTGACGGGTCAGTATACTGGACTTCGACGCTGTTGAACATTACGGGGACGATGTTGCTATCCTATGGAGCATTTTCGTTTTGCCAGGTGGTGAGCAGATGACAACTGAAGCTCTATGTCTGGGAATTGCGACGGTAATCCTACTTGCTTTCGAATTCATACGCCGGCGTTTGGGGGCAATGTCCGTTGCATCGGAAAAGGATGCAGAGCAAGTTGATCTCGCATCATGCAAAACTCACTGTTTGGTAGGTATTGCAGTCTGGACGAGCGTACTGACTTTGATGGTGGGTATAACTGCCCTAGCCTCGAGGTATCTTGCAAATAGATCAGTACGACACCAGTGGGGAGTAACTCTCGAGTCATCGGTTGATACCAACATGCGGACGATCTTCATCACGTGCCTTATCATTGCCGCGGTGCTCCTGTGTCTGGTGTCGGCCGTACCGTTTTTGATCCGTGTGATCAGGAGACAGCGACAACCTGACTTTCTGTTGCCACTCTCGCGTTTGTCGAAAGTGGGCGTGGGACTGACAGCTCTCTGCGATGTTTTGCTTCTTGTCGCGCAAGTCAGCGGTGCGTCCGACGCATTTGTGCACAATGAGAGAGAAGTGCCAGTGTTGATATGTGAAAGTTATTTGGCAGGGGCACTGTTCAGCCCTTTCGATGACACGCGATTCATGCTAGTTGTTGGTTCTCCAGATTCCTTGAACGAGAACACTCGAAACATCATTCATAATGCCCGTGAGCGACGAGAGCGCGCCTTTATCGTGCGATTATTGACGAAGGAATCCGAATCCCATGCTTTTTCAACGTCTATCAGTTTGGAATACATGGTCTTCAGGCGTTCAGTTCCTACTAGCATAGATACGCTTCCTGTTAGCGACACCGATATCTTGACCTTATTGAAGCATGCTCGGGAACGGGTTTACGAAGTCATGGTCGGCCGAGAACCGTCTCTTTCGCTGGATCTGAACACGACGAACACACAGGCCTTTCACTTTGAGATGATGGGACTGCTCGAGACAAACAAATACATAGAAGGAAGTTTGAGAGCGGCCGCCTCAGCTTTTGACTCCGCGGCAGCTGAGGACACGACATACGTCGCACCCTTGCTTCGAAAGGCAGATTGCCTAGTTTTTCTAGCTGATCGAAAACTGGTTAACGCTGACTCGGTGGATGGGGAGTTGAACAGTGTACATCGCTACCTTGACAAGGCAGTAGCTCGCGATTCCATGATCGTCAATCATCCGCTTTACCTAAAAGTCAGAGGTGACCACGATTATGTCTTGGCGAAGCTTCATTTTGACGAGTATATTCGCCGCTCCGCAAAGGATCCTCAAAGCGATCGTGCCAAGGGACTTCTAACGATTTCCGAGAAAATGCTGTATGAGGGATCAAGTAGTCTCGTAATGGCCTTGCTGCGAACGTGCGAGTACTACAAGGTTCAGTACAATCTCAGCCAAGTGTACTACCTGATGTTCCGAACGCAACTGGCGCTTGGTCGGCCTGATTCCGCTGCGTTTTATGTAGATCTTGCTGAGCGTGCCGCGACCATGTCGTCCGTACAGCTCGGCAAACGTCTGGGGCCTGACATTGATCTCTGGGCATACCGGTTTAGTCGCTACATGTGGCTGGAGAGCGATGACAGGGCATTGTTGGCGAATGCCGAGAGTTTCCTCAAAGACGCGACAACATGGACTGCCGATGATCTCATGGATTCCTCGTGGATTGCCCAGGCAAGATATCACATGGCTGCAATAGCGCTTTATCGTGGCGATCGCGCTCGCGCGATGGCCTACTTGGTGAGCGCTGATTCAATCAAATCTTTTGATTCATTCGAGGAGGCCATTGTGGATCCGGAAATGAAAGATCTGTGGCCGGAAATAGGCGCCAAACTTGAATTAAAAAAAACTCCAACTTCGCCCACAAGCCAGCGTATAAGCAATCGGGATGGGGCAATAACATTGACCGTAGCGGAGAGAGAAGAACAACGTCCTCATGGTTCAATTCTTTGTTACGGTAACGTATTTTGAAGACGACAAGTTCATCGGATGATCGCGCTGTTTCAGTCTGCAACTCGAAAACGATCTATCCGACGGAGCCATACTAATTTCGGCGCCTGGCTGTTAAAATGACGCTGGCGGTCGATAAAACAATAGGGGAATTACGGATTAATCACGTGACCCTACTTGGCGGAATGGCGGCAAGACTGATTTGAGGGTTGATCATGACTACGCTGGATTTTATTTTGGTGTCGGCTGCGATCGTGCTGCTGATAATATTGTCTGCTCTGAATTTCAAACATGCGGAAAGGGACGAGTCAGAGAGCCACTCTCGTTCATCGAAGCAGCACCATAAGTAGGCCTCGCGTTGTCTTGATTCCGCCGCTCAAAGAGAATTTTCTCAAGTCCACAATAGGTTGGCTGTATTTGGGGTGAGTCGTTCGACGTCTTCTTCATCGGTTTTGACACTTTCTGCGTTCCCTTTATTTTCCGTTCCGTTGGGTCTTGCGCTCCAACTTTCACCAATGCCTCCGGCGGCACCAATCACTTAGTTTCGTAGGTCGAAACCCCTTGTGGTACGCCGCCTCACATGCTAATCCCTCATCGGGGTTTCGACACTTCCTCCATCTCCTCCCACCAACTTTTTGTAGCGCCTCGCTGCAAAAACATTCTCCACACCACCAAGTACCCCGTTGGAATACTTCACTCAACGTCGAGACTACTAAGTCAGGCCTTGGATAACATAAACTCCGTTGTTGAAGGAAGATCAACCTCAGCTGATGATACTGTGACTGCTCGGCCAAGGCGAAAGACCAAGCCTCGTAGTAAGTAGTTCTGCAGGTCAAAACAGCTTCGGTTTTGACATCTTCTGCTCACTGCCTTTTTGTAGTTCCGTAGGTCGAAACCCCTTGTGGGACAACGCCTGACATGTGATTCCTCCGTCGGGGTTTCGACATTTCCTTCTTGTCCTCCTACCATTCTTGTAGCGTCTCACTGCAAATGCATCCGCCACGCCAGTTCCGTAGGTCGAAACCCCTTGTGGTACGCCGCCTCACATGCTAATCCCTCATCGGGGTTTCGACACTTCTCCATCTCCTCACACCAACTTTTTGTAGCGCCTCGCTGCAAAAACATTCTCCACACCAGTTAGTAGAACGCTGGTTGCGGCACCGAAGGTCACCCCGGAGTGCTTTGTGGGTCGGGTGATTAGCGGCAGAGCAAAAACGAAGTTAGTTTTTGTGTTCTACCTCCTACTCGATCAGGGATCGCCTGCGGTCTAACGGCAACTACTAAGCTAATCTCAAATGCCGAACAATAACCGTTATGATCCAGGATATGTTCGTACTTCGCCGTGGTGAGTGAGTCTGTCGCTACAAACCAAGTGGCTCGCGCTGTCAGATACATGCCGTCCGGCTGACACGCTTTGATGCGACAACACATCAAAGCAACGGTGCCCCATCTACTCCTGATGGGTCTTCGAACTGTGCGCGGCGTTCGCCCTGAACTTGTCGAAGGGTGCGCCGCGAACCGATGGATTAACACCGCCGACCGGAACCCAGTAATAGAGCGTATCGTGACAACCGCGAGTCCGATCGACATTGCTACAATAGCGGACGTTTGCGATGTCGATGACTTTATGGAGGAGCGTCCCCTTTTCCCCGTAACCCGTTCCGCGTTTCCGACTCATAGGAGTCTCGGATGAGTCGCTTAGACTGTGTCTGGAGAATCTCTTGTCCTGTCCGTGCCTTGGTCAATAGCCAGGAGTGCGTGTCAGCGGTGCCGGCCATTCCCGCGAAAACGGCGACCCTGGACAATCTTTGAAGGGCATAGCGAGACCGCATAGACCCTTCATCCGTCATGGGAAATCGCAGGTCGAGGTTCGCCTGTTCTTTGACATCGCAAATTGGATTATTCGCGCTATACGATAAGTCTCGCCCCTTGTAGGGCTCTCCCTGCAACGGCCTGTCACGCCTCTACGGTAATCGCGAAATACCGCTTGGATTGCCTACGGCGACGTGTATATTCCCCTTCCGTTTGCCGAAGATGCAACTATGAGAAGACTTTACCTACTGATTACCCTGCTGCTGTTTGCCGGATCGGCATTGTCACAGCGCGTTACCGACCTGTATAAGGTGGCCGACGAATTCGATTTCGCGGTTGAACGGGACGGCAAGGTGATCGGCACTCAGCATGCGATCTGCAATGGCTGGCAGACCAATGGGACCGACTCGATTCTAGTTTTCGAAATGGAAACCAAAACGGTCTATGCGCGCGGAGGAAAGACCATAGATCTCGATGTTGTCTGCGAGGTCGGGTATCTTCCGACCGGACTACCGAAAACCTATCAATACTCTCTGAATCTTCTTGGCGCCGAAGTTAAACACACCGGCGAATTCACCGACTTGAGCTATTCCGGTCGCACGATCAGAATGGGCGTAACTCAGCCGGTAATGTACAAGACGAGGCGTCATGCGATCCTGTTCGACAACAACTTCGCGATGCAGTGGGAAGTTGCAGTGCGTCCCGTCATTAGACTCGGAGTCGGTGATAGTGTTGTCGCTGAGACGGTAATTCCTCAACTTAATCAGGCAATGGTGTTTACCGTACACAGTCTGCCTGATGAGATTGTCACCTATGAAGGCAAGCAGATCTCGACGCGCACTTTCAGAGTCGATCCTGCCAATCAGATTCTTTATCTAGACGGGGACGGGCGACTGTTGAAAGCTTATGATCCCACTCAGAAGATCACGATTCGTCGACTGGCAACTGGTGAAAAAGCCGAAATCGCATCTGAATCCTGGTTTGCCGTATTCTGGAAACGGTTGCCAATCTACGGCCTTCTGGCTGCGTTCGCTGCCATTTGGTTACTGTCATTGGCGTATCGCGATGTCAAACGCCCTGACATAGCTGTCATGATCGTCGCCGGTGCAGTGCTGTACTGGTTGTCGTTGCAGTTGTTGACGCCGCTCCAAAACGCCTACTTCCAGATGGTGCTTGATCCCAAGAGTGCGTCATCAAACTTCTACATAGTCGTGCTCGGCTCGGCATTTCTATTTGCCTTTGTGGAGGAGTTGACCAAGTTCGTTTGCGTGTTCCTGCGTTCACTCTTGAAAATGGGACATAATCTCAGACTCGGTATCGCTCTTGGCGCGGCCTGTGGAGCCGGTTTTGCATTGATGCAAGCAGCCAACTTGCTTGCTTTTACGCCGAGCGGCGGCGCTGCCCTTCCGGCGGACTTAGTGCAGAGGTTCTTCTCCATCGGTCTAAACACTACAACCGGCGCGTTGATAGGGTTATTGATCATGACTCGTTGGCCTTGGGCATTTTATCTTATTCCGATCGGACTCAAGACTCTTCTCAACTGGTTGGCGTATTTCATGCAAAAAGGCGCTATGCGACCGTCGACGTATTCTCTTCTTACGTTGGTCTTTACCGCAGTGGCGCTGACGGCTTTGTATCTGTTTTATCGACGTGCCCAAGCGGTCAAGGTATCCGGTCGAGGCGAAAAATCTCGACAGGTTTTTTGACTTGCTGTGCGAGTCGATTGTAATATATTGTGCGAACTGTGGCTTAAGGTTGCCACAGTGGAGACCATGAAGTTCTAGGAGGATATTGTTAATGGCAATGAAGATCACCGATGAGTGTACGGCCTGTGGACTCTGTTTACCGGAATGTCCCAATGAGGCGATCTCCGAGGGAGATATCTACGTCATCGAAGCTGATAAATGCGATGAATGCGTTAATGTCGATGGTGGTTCCCGCTGCGTGGAGATTTGCCCCATTGAGTGCATCATCAAAGCGTAATTACAGTTCACAACATTCGGGGTGTCCTGCTTTAACGGGACGCCCTTTTTTTCTGCATGTTCACAGGTAAGCAACTGCTCACGATTATTCTGACCGGATTGATTCTGATCATACTGATTCAAAACAGCTATGCGGTCAGACTCAAGTTCCTGTTACTGTATTTCTCTCTGCCTCTGTCGGTACTGGTGTTGGCAGTACTGTTGGTCGGTATCCTGATCGGCCACTGGCTCAATCGGCGAAAATCGCATGCCCCCAAAAGGTGAGTTCCGCTTCCTGGACGGCATCGCACCCGCTGATGCCGCCTTTGAAGCCACCGGACACGACCTTGCGGAAGTATTTTGTGCGGCAGCCAGCGCACTGTTTGCCATCATCGTTGATCTCGAACAGGTAAAGGCCATTGTATCCAGACAGGTGACGCTGGAGGCCGAATCACAAGATGAGTTGCTCTACGTCTGGCTGTCCGAGTTGGTCTATCTCAAGGATGTCCACCGGGAGCTTTACTCCGATTTCGATGTGGTCATTACTGCCGGCGAGACGTTGCGACTGCAGGCGACAATAAGGGGTGACTCTGTCGACAATCTCGTCGGGTTGACACTGATAGATGTCAAGGCGATTACGTATCATTTATTGGCAATTGAATCTACCACGAGCGGTCTGAAAGCAACGGTTGTTGTGGATTTGTGAGTATGGAAAAAAGGAAGATCAAAAGTGGTGTCTGGGAGATTCCCGTCAGTGCCAAGCCGGGGATGCGAGTGCCGGCGCGGCTGTACTCGTCGGATCGGCTGATCGACTCACTTGACCAAGGCGTTTTCGAGCAGATCACCAACGTCGCCAGTCTGCCGGGAATTGTCGGACAGGCCCTCTGCATGCCGGATGGTCATTGGGGCTACGGCTTTCCCATCGGCGGCGTAGCAGCCTTCTCCACGTCCGATGGCGTGATTTCGCCCGGTGGCATTGGCTTCGATATCAATTGTGGCATGCGACTCTTGCGCACGAATCTCACCTTTGAGGAACTCCGACCAAAGCTACCGCAGCTTCTCGACAGGTTATTTAAATACGTTCCTGCCGGAGTCGGTGGCAAGGGTACGGTACCTTTGAACAAGAAAGAATTCGAGAAAGTGCTGACGCAAGGGGCCGACTGGTGTCATGCCAACGGTTTCGCCAGCGATAACGATCTCGACAGCATCGAACAACGCGGTCGCCTTTCTCCCGCCGATCCGGCGCACGTGTCGGCAAAGGCGATGGAACGCGGTATTGATCAACTCGGCACTCTGGGGTCCGGCAACCACTATCTGGAATTAGAGGTAGTCAAGCCCGAGAACATTTTCGATCAGGAACTCGCCAAGCGTTTCGGCATTGATCGACCGAACCAGATTGTGGTGATGGTTCACTGTGGATCGCGTGGCTTCGGGCATCAAGTGGCGACTGACTACTTGCAGATATTCACCAAGGCGGTACAGAAATACGGCATCAAGATCAACGATCGTGAACTGGCTTGCGCTCCCTTTTCCTCGCCGGAAGGGCAGGCCTATTTCAAAGCGATGACCTGCGCCGCCAACAATGCGTTTGCCAATCGGCAGGTGATTACTCACAACATCCGCCGCGCGTTTGTTGAGATTTTCGGTAAGACCGAAGGCGAATTGGGATTGCAGACGGTGTATGATGTTGCGCATAACATTGCCAAGATCGAGCGGTACAGCATTGAAGGTCGGGAACAGGAAGTGATTGTTCATCGCAAAGGCGCTACCCGTGCGCTGGGTCCGCAGGCGCGCGACCTGCCGGCGAAGTACAAAGACATCGGCCAACCGGTGCTCGTAGGGGGTTCGATGCAGACCGGTTCGTACTTGCTCGTCGGAACCGATCTTGCCAGACAGGAGACGTTCGGCTCCACGTTACACGGCTCCGGCAGAACCATGTCGCGGATGCATGCCAAGAAAATGGTACGTGGCGATCAACTGCGCCGCGAGATGGAAGAGCAGGGGATACTCGTCAGAGCGGCGTCAATGAGCGGATTGGCCGAGGAAGCCGGCATCGCTTATAAGAAGATCGATGATGTGATCGACGCCGTCGACAGCGTTGGTATCTCCCGCAAGGTGGCCAAGCTACTGCCGATTGGGAATATCAAGGGATAGCAAACAGCCACAAACAAAACGAGGGCGCTCTGGGCGGGCTACCGGCTTATTTCAACAGAATCATCTTCTTCGAATCAGTGAAGTCCTTGGTTGCCAAACGGTAGAAATAGACGCCCGTTGCTAGATGATTACCTCCGGAGCTTATCCCTTCCCACCTTACGGTCTTGTATCCAGCTTCCATTTCTCGATTCACCAGGACATCGACTACTTGCCCCAATATGTTGTATACGGTCAGCGTCACATGCGAGCGCCGTGGAAGATCGAATTCAATAACGGTAGAAGGGTTAAACGGATTTGGATAGTTCTGGCTGATCGAGAAGACACTGGGCAACAGAGCTACGATTTCCTCGTCAACGTCAGTATATGTGTCCACAAAGTAGCCATTGTCCGGACCACCGTAATCGCTGGCACGGTTACCCTGATTGTCGACGGCTGCAACCACCCAATAGTAGTAGACTGTATCTGAAAAAGATGGATTATCGCTATAAGCCAGCCCAGCCTGCCAATTGCCCAAGGGAGTTTTTGCGCCGATCATCGTACTTGAACGATAAACCCGATAGTAATTTGCATTCAGAACTCCATTCCACTGAACTAGTACCGAAACAGGCATGCCGTCGCTCGCAGTAACGACGGACGGGGTATCAAGGGGAGGATATGTTCTGTACCCACTGGCTATACTACTGAACGCACTTTCTCGCGCACCATCTGAAGTTGCAGCAGACTTGACCCAGTAATAGTAAGTGACTTCAGGAATAGCAGAAGTGTCAAGGTAAGACGTTGTTGTCAGCTGTTCCGATATCTTCGATGCCTGCGCATCAAGATATGGCAACTCGGATCGGAATACGGCGTAAACTGCGCCATAAGCAGTTCCTGCCAACTGATAACTGACCGCATTCCAAGAAACCTTAATTCCGTCAGACTGACCCGTAGTCGCACTCACTGCGTCAGGAGCAGAAAGGAGTGGACCTGTTCCGCGCAATTCAGGAGCACTAATTCCCTCATCTATAGCCCATATGTCATCGAAATTCCATCCTGCTTCCTCATAAGGTGATCGATAAACAAGTGAATCACAGAGCTGACGACAGTTCACGACAAGACCGCCCCCGTCGCCCACTGCCTTATCTGGCCCAGCACACCAGAACGAGTTCGAAACCGTCGACGCGTGCTTACCGACCAGGGCACCTCCATATTCTGCAACATGTGAATTGATCGTGGCACCCATGACGAGGCAGTTGTTGATCGATCCACCGGATGTCTCTCCTGCAATGCCGCCGGCCTGTGTCTCAGCATTAACGGACGACGCGGAGTCGTACGAATTCCTGATCTCTCCTCCTGACAATAGGCCGACGAGCCCGCCTACTCCAATGTACGCATCAATCCATCTGACGCTGGAATAGCTCTCCAAAATGCTTCCTGCGCTCTGTTCACCCACCAAACCACCAACCTCGGATCCATGTTGACCACTAATGTCTACATCAATGTCCCCGGGACCGAAGGTCCAGCACCACTCTATCCTTCCTGAATTGAAGCCTGCCAGTCCACCGACCCGGCTCGGGGAAGCGCCTTTTGCATGTACTCCACCGATTAAGTTAACGGAGCTGTTCCTGATCACGCCGCCAATGTTCTCACCGACCATGCCGCCAATGTCGCTTCCCCCGGCACCCGACACGTTCCCGCTCGTAACAGTCGTATGGCAGTTTGAGATTGTGCCGTGATTTTCGCCAACAAGCATGCCAACTCTTCTGTAGCCGCTAATGTTACCGATTTCGACCTTCAGATTCTTGATAACGCCCCCGACATCACAAACTGAGAACAGACCGATCTCAGATTCGCCAGGCCGATCAATGTCCAGACGAGTTATTGTGTAGTTCTGTCCGTCAAAGACACCCCTGAAGTAGTATCCCGGCCCGGAGCCAATGGGATCAAAGTTGCCACAAGCTCTGGCGTCAATGTTGTTCATTAGCAGATAGTAAACATTCGGAGGGTTAAGCCCTCCCGTGGAAACCATTTGTAAGTCGGAACAAGTGAGAATTCTGACGGTATCAGGCGGATCCACCGGCGGTGGCTTAATGCAAAAATAGCCATCACTTAAATCGTTCGGCGACCCATCAAGAGCGGATAGGCGGAGTTGGTAATTGCTATCAACTTCTAGTTCTGACAGTATGCTCCACTGGTATTGGCCATCATTTGGAGTGGAACTTTCGATTAGACTGTGAAATACGCCGGCCTTGTAGAGTTCAAGCTTCACGTCGTTTCCAATGCTGCCCTCCCATTTCCATAAAATCCGAGCGGATCGCCTTAGGAACCACGTTTCTCCTCCATTCGGAGCAATGATCGCGATAGTCGACGCATCAACGGCTTTGAATGTGACGTTGACTGTATGTGGGGCTTGTACATCCGTAATAGAATAACTCGTGCCACCGCTTTGCTTTGCTTGTCCGTCTAGGAACCAAGTGTCAACCACATATCCATCATCAGGTAAGGCGCTGAAGTAAACACTAGAGGCTTGGGGAACGTTAATGACTCCGCTTGGGTTAATCTCACCGTTTGGACCGGCCCAGGCAGTAACAAAGAACGATGGCCCTGTTCCTTCGTAGACGTTGAGCCAAATCGGATTTGTGTAACATCTATACTCTCCGCCACTCGAGGAGCCCTCGACTCTCACGAGACACCAGCCACGGACGCCTTTCTGTTGCAGCTTCTGGGCAAGATTTATCGAGAAGTAGCCGGAAAAAAGGCCTATGGCGTCACGTCGATCCAACTCGACGGTCTCATATCCAGTTCCGAGAGAGGGATGACCAACCTTGATTACGATGTTGTCAAGAGTTCCAAAATCTTCACTGCTTTCGTAATTAACTATCAAATTGCGCGGATTGTTGAGGTTGAAGTTCCCAAGATCGCCTATCCGAAGATCTCCAGATCCAATCTGACCATTGTTGTTGAGGTCGATCCCGAATTCGATGAGCGGGCCGTCAGTTACGACAGAGCGGCCATTCCTCAGGGCATCTATCACATTTGCCCCGTTGAGTCCCATTCCGTCATCACAGTAGACAGCGGTGCGAACCTTGGCGAAAGCGTTGTCATCAGCTATGATATCTTGTAGATTATCAGAGAGCTTGGTGGTGTAATTGAAATCGCCGTGTGCATCAGAACCGCCTGAAAGAAATATTGTTCTAGGCACGGCCTGGTTCACACCTGTACAAAGCAGTGAATCCCACTTCGCTATGCCATCACTCAGTTGACGTTGCCACACTGTGATATCATCATCTACTGTGACCCATGGAAATGGATTCTGATCAGATTCTGTAAAACTTGGGTTCTTACACACTCCAGATATTCGTGTATTCCAGGCTTCAAGGCCGACAAACGAAGGCCATGAAAGCGCACTACGATAGTGGCTAGCCTGCCATGGATTGCCGTCCATGGGATGTGACGCATATGCGAAAGCTGCTTGCTGGGAGTTAATATTGTTCAGGATGCGATTCAACGAGAAATCGGTTCCGTTCGCGATGTAGTCAGAGTTGTTGTAGACAAGCAAGTGGGTCGTCGTCGGTATGGGTGGACCATCCAGATATAGTTCTTCCCCCGAAATGATTCGAAAATCATCCTCGGAGTTGTCCCGGGCGGCATTCTTGTATTCCTGCCACGTCGTTTCATCAAGATAGTTCTGCCACACATTTATGTCTAATTGGGGGACGTATGCCCAGACACGTGTATGATCTGTAGTCGTCACCCATGACAGGCCAATTGCACGACCTGAGGATACAGCCATTTTATGATCGCCACCAAACTCATATGCATTACGACTTGTGAACCTCGTATGAAAATGCGTGTCCCCGTAATACCAATTGCCTTCAATGCTGGGCAACTCGTGTCCAACAATAACTCTCAAGTTCTTGGTAAATGTGCTTGGGTCTGTAAACGGTCCTGACTTAACATAGATTAAATACGCTGTAATCTGGATAGTGTCCCCTTGAACGAACCCCAGTTCTCCAGCGCTCACTTGACCATCGCCGTTAGAGTCAAAATTGTAGAAATCGTCCGCACCGGCTTGTGCAAAGTAGGTGAACCACTCACTTGTCACCGAAATGCCACCAAAATCGTGTGTGTAGAACCAGAAATCTTGACCCTGCTGGTTTCTGAATGCCATTCTCCATTTGCGAAGCTCCTTGATGCCAGCAGTCACATCATTGGCGTCTTTGATCACCAATTCAAACGGAATTGGATAGCTCGCCGATCTAACGCGCCACGGCGCATCGATGACAATGTCCTTAGCAATTGAGTTCGGATAGACTGTTTGGGAATTCTGTGACTCTACAGTTTGAGCGAGAGATGGATGACTACTAAGCAGAGTACCAGCACAAGCTACACAGATTAAAAGGGTACGCATCATTGTTCTTACCTCCGAGCGGTCTCATTACACGGAACCTCTGTAAGCCGAGACTCCCCATATAAGGGCTCAAAACACACTATTTGACGTCTTTCAGCATTTTAATAGTACCGAAATCTCCTCGAATTGTCAAGAAGTTTCTCCGTTTTCCTGAGTGGCTGCCCTTATCAGCATAAAAACGAGGGCGTTTTAGGGAACTCCCCGATTCCTGTAAGAACAAATTGCCCGGCTATGCGGCGATTTTGCCTAAGGTTTTCTTTTGTAGTAGGTTACGAGCGGAATAGTGGTCCGCTCGTTCTCAGGGCCAGTGAACTCGAAAGTAATTGAGCCCAGCGCATCTTCTTCGGCAGTAGCAGCCACCGTTTGTTCCACCTCGATATTCACCGAAGATCGAGCCTTAACCTTGACCGACGCGGGTGTGATCTTAACCAACGATCGGGGATAGTCGACCGCTTTCAACTCGATATCGGTATCAAACCCATTGCTGACAAGCAGTGTCTTCTGCATCCGGTTGTTATTGGCGGCCGAAGGAAAAAAACGGACCACATTCGGCTTCACTTTGACCTTCGGGTGTTCGGAATTGAGGACACCCATAAACGTCACTTGAGCCTCCGGTTTGTCAGGATCGTTAGACTTGATAGTAACTTCCTTAATCATCTTGCCGAGCATGTTCTTGGTGTCAAATACGACTGACAACCGCGCCGAATCATTGGGAGCAATAGCCTGTTTCGACAAGGGCGCGGTGGTGCAGCCACAACCCGGCGTGACTTTGCTGATCCTTAGAGTGTCGCCGCCACTGTTGTAAATCCAGAAGTCATGATGAACCACGGCATTTACAGGCAGATAGCCGAAGTACCAGTAGTTCTCGGAGAATCGGATCTCCGGTTTCAGTCCCGGCGAACCTGCAGCATAACTAAGTGCCGCAGTCAGGCCGATGAACGCGAAAATTGAGATGGCATAACCCAGAACAGAACTCCGATTAGACATGGATAATCATATCCTCCTCGAGCTTGAAGTTGTGCCGGCGCATCCAGTCATCCGAGAAGAACTTGGTAATATATCTGATACCTGCATCAGGAGAGAGAATGACCACCACATCATCGACAGTCAGTGTATCTCGAATCTGACGGAGAGCACAGAAAATCGAGCCGGTCGAACCGCCTACAGATAGCCCCAGAGTCTTTGTCAGCAGTCGCGCCGCCAGAAACGCGTCATTATCGGTAACCTGAATGACTTGATCAGTATACTTCGGCACAAAGGCCTTCACGACCATATCAGTGCCGATACCCTCGACCTTGTGCGGGTGTGGTTGACCAAGCGGACGTCCGGCATGAATCGCCTGAAATAGAGAACCTTGCGGTTCGACGCCTATTATTCTGGCAGATGAATTTTTCTCTTTGAGGAATTTTCCGATACCTGAAATCGTACCCCCCGTACCGATACCCGCCACAAAACAAGTGACCTTGCCCTCGGTCTGGTTCCAGATTTCCGGTCCGGTGTCGGCGTAGTGCGCTTCCGGATTGAGTGGATTGTCGTATTGATTAAGCCAATAGTAACCACGTTCCTCCGACAGTCGTTTGGCAACCATATAACCGCCGCCAGGATCATCCCAGGCGACCTCCGCGGGAACGATGATAACTTCAGCGCCATACGACTTAATCAGATCGATCTTCTCGCTTGATGTCGTGTCGTAAACTGCAAAGACCGACCGATATCCTTTGGCGGCCGCGACCATTGCCACCCCGATGCCAGTATTGCCGGAAGTATTGTCACAAATTGTATCACCGGGGTGGATACGACCGCGCTGTTCCTCGGTGCTGATTACGTACTTTGCCAGCCGATCCTTGATTGACCCACCGGGATTAGTCCATTCGAGCTTGCACAACACGGTTGCCCGACAGCCGGCGAGGGACTGGGGAATTTCCACCAGCGGAGTGTTGCCGATCAGTTCAAGAATCGATGTGGCGAATTTCATAGTCGGCTTTCTTTACCCGGGGTATCCATCTTGACCAGTGCGTTCTTTAAGCGCCCGCTCGGAGCGAATCTCGGTTTCTAACCAGCATTCAGATGCCGCTAAGGGCAGCTTGGTGGCCACGGAGCCATTCGAGTAAGGAACTCCATGTGCATCAGAATCCAACGTTTGCCTTGTGGCTCCCCGAGGTTGTTACTGTCCTTGGATCGTTTCCTCAAGCTTGGGGATAATGTCGGTTTCTATCTGCTGCACTTGTCCCTTGAGCGCCGGCTTGCCTTTCGCTGCCTTTACAAAGTCTTTATATGCTTGCAGCGCTTCCGGATACTGCTCGGTGTTCATGTACGCCAACGCCATGTTGTAGTACGCCTTCTCCATCCCGCGGTCCGCGGCGATAGCACTCTTGTATGCCGAAATGGCGGCGGGAAATCTCTTCTGGGTACCAAGCAAGTTGCCGTAATTGTAGTACGCTTGAGCATACTTGGGATCTACCCGTACTGCCGCCTGATATGATTTCTCTGCTTCCGCAAGGTCTCCCTTTTCCTTATAGGCCTGCGCCAGATTGTAGTGTGCCTCAGCGTCCGTGGAATTGGCTGAGTTGTACATCTTGTAGTATTCAACGCTCTTGTCGTAATTCTTCTGCACCAAATACAGTTGCCCCAGTGCCTTCATTGTCTTGGCGTCGTTTGACACCAACTCCAATGACTTCTTGAGCGACGCTTCGGCGAGGATATATTTCTTCGCCTTAAATTGCGCCATGCCGAGGTTGTAGTAAGCGGGCTTATACTGGGGATCAAGCGCGATCGCTTTTTGAAACGCCTCCTCGGACTGTGCCCCTTTGTTCAACTCAAAACGGACGCTGCCGAGTTCAAGCCAAGCCTCTTTATACTGCGGATACTCCCCGACAGCGGCTTGAAACTGCTTCTCCGCTTCCGCAAGGTTCTTGGCTTGTTTGGCCTTAATACCGGCGTTAAATTTTTCTTTGGCGGCATTGTCCTGAGCGACCAGCGAAGCTGTGAGCAAGAGGACCAGAAGCATCACAAATAGCCGAGTGATTCTCATTAGTGTTCCTTTCCTTCTCGATGCGAGCGACTATCTACAATAATTATCATCAATATGACGTTCTACGCTTCGCTAGTATCTAATACCGTCGGCGAAAGCACATGTTCCCTAAGGGAGAAACTTGAATTTCTTGGTCCAGGCCTTATACCCGATATCCGAGCGGAATTGCTTGCCCTCGAAGCGGATCTTCTCGTTGGTTTCGTAGGCTTTGGCTACGGCCGACTCCAAATGCTCGTCTACACCTACGATGCCGATAACTCTGCCGCCGTTGGTCAGGAACCGTCGCGCTTCGAACTTCGTGCCCGAGTGGAATACGAGCGCATCCGAATCCTTAATATCTCTAAGGCCATGGATCTCTTTGCCGTTTTCGTATTCCCCCGGATAGCCTCCGGAAGCCAAAATCACGCAGGCGGCGTAGGCATCTTCCCATTCGAGGACTTCATCCGCCAGTGTCCCGTTGACAACGGCGTGGAAAATCACCGCCAAATCGGTCTTCAGTAGGGGGAGGAGCGCCTGTGTTTCCGGATCGCCAAAACGGCAGTTGAATTCAATCACCTTCGGCCCCTTGTCGGTTATCATCATACCGGCGTAAAGCAAACCCTTAAACGGACGCCGTTCTTCCGCCATGCCGGCTACGGTTGGCTCGAGGACTAAGTCAAGAATGTCTTTCTGCATTTTTTCCGAGACGAACGGCACTGGCGCGTATGCTCCCATTCCGCCTGTGTTGGGGCCGGTGTCACTGTCGCCAACGCGCTTGTGATCCTGCGAAGGTATGAGCGGAAGGACGCTCTTGCCATCAGTAAAAGCGAAGACCGATGCTTCCTCGCCGACCAAAAAGTCCTCCACAACGATTTTGGCCCCGGCGGCGCCAAACTGACGTTTCTGCATCATGTTTTTGATCGCCTTCTCGGCACCCTCGTAATTTTTTGCGACCGACACGCCTTTACCGGCGGCCAGTCCATCGGCCTTAATGACCAAAGGGTATGATGAACCCTTCACGAAGCGGAGAGCTTCTTTCATGTCCACAAAAACCATGTAACTCGCGGTCGGAATGTGATATTTCCGCATGAATTGCTTGGCGTAAGCCTTGGAGGCCTCGATCTCTGCCGCCAGCTTGGTGGGGCCGAAGATTTTGAGTCGTTCCGCCTCAAACCGATCAACGATGCCCAAAGCCAGGGGTACTTCCGGACCGACGACTGTCAAGTCTATGTTCTTCTCCATCGCGAATCGGAGCAGGTTGTCGATGTCGTCGACTCTGATGTTGACCAATTCCGCATGGCGAAAAATCCCGGCATTTCCGGGAGCCGCGTAGAGCTTGTCAACCAGAGAGCCTTTGGCGAGCTTCCAGCAAATAGCGTGCTCGCGTCCGCCTGAACCAATCACCAATATTTTCATCTCAGATGCCCTAGCTTTAAGGGTACCAACAAAACTTATAATTGTACCTAACGGAGGCTCGCAACGCAAACAGTTTTTGAAACCCCCGGTCCGGTCGGTATTCTGACAGCGTCGTTGCCGCCCCAGCCGGATAAATCCCACGACGACGAAGTTTTTGTTGACAGATTGAAAGCAGTTTGTATCTTGCAGTTGAGTGCTTTAGGCAAAAAACCGAAATAGCGTAATAAAGCAGAATAACCCGAACCAGGAAGCGAACTGAAATTCGTTAACGTCATACAATCTTTATGCCTTCCATCAAAAC
>CAIVAP010000248.1 GCA_903903945.1 uncultured bacterium
CGTTCCGCCTGGTGCCGCTGGGGCATATCACTTTCAGGCCGGCGAATCTCATCGAAGTCGCGAAGCTGGCGGGTGCGGCGTTTACCATCGGAATCAAGGTATCGGCGCCCGTGATTGTCACGCTGTTCATTACGGATGTCTGTCTTGGCATAATCGCTCGCACCATGCCGCAGATGAATATCCTGGTCGTGGGTTTTCAAGTGAAAATCGGAGCCGGACTATTGATCCTCGCGATCAGTCTGCCGGTGTTCAACTATGTCTTCACGCAGTTGTTTTCGCGCCTGAGCATAGACGCGTTTCAGATCACCAAAGGATTTGCAGGATAGGATATGCCCGAGGAATCATTCCAGGAACGGACTGAAAAAGCAACACCGCGAAGGATACGGGAGGCGCGAGAAAAGGGACAGGTCGCGCGCTCACAGGATCTCAGTGCCGTAATAGTCATGCTCTGTGGCGTAGCGGCGCTGGTGGCGCTCGGTCCGGCGATGTCGCGCGAATTACGCGGTCTTCTGACCTGGACTCTTAGCGACTCGGCCAAGTTTGCCATCGATCCGGGTACGATGCAGGGATTTTTCGTCAAAGTAGGTTGGGTATTCGTAAAAGCGACCGCGCCGATAATCTTGGCGCTGACCGTTATCGCTTTCGGCAGCAGCTATCTACAAGTCGGCAACGTCTTTTCAAATTCTGCGCTGGAGCCAAAGTTCGATAAGCTAAATCCTGTGACAGGCGCGAAAAATCTGCTGACTCTCAAATCGCTCGTCGCGCTGGCGCGCGATGTCTTCAAGCTGACAATCATCGGTTTAATAGCCTATCATGCCATCAAGAAGGAAGTCCCGACCCTCGTGACGTTTCCGCAGATGAGCGCCGGTGAAATCGGCACCTCAATGATCAGTATCTCCGTGCGCATTGCTTTCAAGATTCTCTTGGCGCTGCTGGTACTGGCGGCGCTCGACTTCGCCTACCAGCGTTTCGACTACTTGCGCGGTTTGCGCATGTCGCACCAGGACATTAAGGAAGAATTCAAAACGACTGAGGGTGATCCGCTCACGAAGGGCAGAATTCGCTCTATCCAGAGAGAACAGGCGCGCCGTCGCATGATGCAGGACGTTCCCAAGGCTGATGTCGTGATCACAAACCCGACTCAACTTGCCGTTGCGCTCAAATACGAGGCCGACGAGATGGACGCTCCCACGGTGATCGCCAAAGGCGAACGGCTGGTGGCACAGGCGATCAAGAAAATCGCTCAGGAAGCCGGTATTCCCATCCTCGAGAACAAGCCACTGGCTCAGGCGCTGTTCAAGACCGTCGAGATCGGTATGCAGGTTCCGGGGCATCTCTACCGCGCGGTTGCCGAAGTCCTCGCCTTCGTATACAGCCTGAAGGGGAAGAGTAGGTAGCAACGACGATGTTCAAGTTCAACCAATACGCCGACATCCTCCTCGCCATAGGCGTCGTGCTGATTATCGGCGTGTTGATTATCCCGATTCCGACAATGGGACTCGACTTGCTGCTTGCGGCCAACATCACACTGTCGCTGGTTATCCTGCTGACAACACTCTATCTCAAGCGCCCGCTGGACTTTTCCGTGTTCCCCGGCTTGTTGTTAGTCGTCACGCTATTTCGACTCTCATTGAACGTGGCCGCCACCCGCCTCATCCTGGGCGAGGGTTATGCCGGCACGGTTATCAACTCCTTCGGTAATTTCGTCGTTAAAGGCAATTATGTCGTCGGATTTATCATCTTCATCATCTTAGTCATCATCCAGTTCGTCGTAATCACCAAAGGCGCCGGCCGCATCAGTGAGGTGGCCGCTCGCTTCACGTTGGATGCCATGCCCGGCAAACAGATGGCAATTGATGCCGATCTTAACGCCGGTCTGATCAATGAGGATGACGCTCGCCGTCGTCGCAGTGAAATCACGCGCGAAGCCGATTTCTACGGTGCGATGGACGGCGCTTCCAAGTTCGTCCGCGGTGACGCCGTCGCCGGTATCCTGATCACCATGGTGAATGTAATAGGTGGTTTTGTCATCGGCGTCGCGCAGCAGGGACTCCCGCTGGCGGAAGCAGTCAAGAAATACACGTTGTTATCAATCGGTGACGGCCTGGTCACCCAAATCCCCGCGCTCATCGTCGCTACCGCTTCCGGTATCCTCGTGACGCGCGCCGCCGGTGATTCGAATCTGGGGGGCGAAATCGCCAAGCAGATCACGCTTCAACCTAAGGCGCTTGCGATCGCTTCCGGATTGGTCTTTGCGCTGGGCATTGTCCCCGGCATGCCGTTTGTGCCGTTCACTGTCTTCAGCGTTGCGGTCGGGCTTGCTGCCTATCTCACTATGCAAGCGGCTAAGCGACGTGAAGCGGACAAAGTCACTAAAGAAGTTCATGTTGTGTCGCACGAGACAAAAACACCCACTGAGCAGGCCGAAGAATCGCTGCATCTCGACACGCTCGAAGTTGAAATCGGATACGGTCTGATCCCGTTAGTCGACACTCAGCAGGGTGGCGATCTGCTTGAGCGCATCGCCACCATTCGCCGCCAGTTGGCTACAGAGATGGGTGTCATCCTGCCACCGATTCGCATACGCGATAATGTGCAGCTAAGACCCAATCTCTATGAGGTGAAGCTCAAGGGCAGTAACGTCGCCCACTTTGAACTAATGGTCGATCACTATCTGGCCATCAACCCGGGTCATCTCGACGACGATCTGGAGGGCTTCCCAACCTACGAGCCCGCCTTCGGCATGTCCGCCAAATGGATCGTCCAAAACTACAAGGAACTGGCGGAACTGAAGGGCTTCACGGTTGTCGAACCGGCCGCCGTGATGGCGACTCATCTTACCGAAATCATCAAGACCCATGCCGCCGAGATTTTCACGCGCCAGGATGTGAAGAATCTGGTCGAGCGTGTCAAACGCGAAGCGCCGGCGGCGGTCGAAGATGTGGTTGGCGATCTGGTGCCGCTATCAACTTTGCAGAAAGTGCTTCAGAATCTGCTGACCGAACGCATCAGCATCCGCGACATGGTAACAATATTGGAAACGCTGGCCGACTACTCGCAGCAGACCAAAGACACTGATGTTCTGACCGAATACGTTCGGATGGCGTTGCGACGCACGATTACCAATAGCTATAGAAACAGCGACAATCAAATGAACGTGTTCACCCTCGATCCGCAAACGGAGAAATTCCTTTCCGATAATGTGCAGGCAACCAAGCAGGGTTTGATGCTGGTGCTGCCGCCGGCCAAGGGTGAAGTGCTGATCAGTAAGATCAAGGCGGCGTGCGAAATGATGGGACGCGAAGGTCACACGCCCGTGCTGCTGGTCAGTCCCAATATCCGTCTGGCTTTGCGCCGCTATGTGCAGGGCGCAATACCGAACATCGTAGTGATCTCGTATTCAGAGGTCCTACCTGACGTTGAAGTTTACTCTAAACAAGCAGTGAGCATATACAATGCTGATTAAAAACTTTCAAGCAGGCACCATACAGGATGCCCTCAGTCTGGTGCGAAAAGAATTCGGACATGAGGCCGTGATTTTGAAGACAGACATCATCAAAGACAACGGCAGAAGACTGTTCTCCGTCACAGCCGCGAGGGACTTTCAAGACGAGTCGATAGTTGCCACGACGGCTATAACGCCTCAGGCCATCTCCGCTAAGCGGTCGGTACCCGCTTCATTTCCGGTGATTCCGCCAACTGCTGCTCAGCAACTACCGCCGAAGTCAGCGGAATCCGGCGGCAAGGGTCGGCTGGAATCTGCGATTCTCGATGTCATGTTGCCGGAGCTCCTGACCGGTGAAATCAAACGCTACTATCTGGCGCTGCGCATCAACGAAGTCGAATCGGATCTGGCGCTGCGGATTTGTCGCAAACTCCAGCAGTCAAAAAGCCCCAGCCGTGACGATCTGGCTAAGATCATCCATGAGATGACAGCGAAGCAAGCGTCATTTCCGGAAAATGAAAAGAGCATCGTCTTTGTCGGACCATGTGGCTCCGGCAAAAGCTCCTTACTGGCCAAGTTCGCGGCGGAACTGGTATTCAACCGCAGGCGGCAGGTCACGTTGTCGACTCTCGACTACTTTCGTCCGGGAGCCGAACAAGAGGTCAGCAGCATAGCCGATGTCCTCAGCATCGCGCAGGACAACGGCAATGGCAACGGCAAACGTCCTAAGGCAAACAGCAGTTGCCATCTCGTCGACACAACTGGTCTGGTCGTCGGAGATGAGGAAAGCTTTGCCGATTTGCAGGCATCGCTGGAAAAGATTCGCGGCCGCTACACGGTTCTCGTGCTTTCCCTGACCACGAGTTGGAAAAACAACCGTCGTTTTCTTGATCACTGTTTGCCCCTCGGAATCGATGCGATCGCTCTCACGCAGTTCGATCTGGCTCAGAGTTGTGGCACTATCGTCAACATCGCGGCGCATGACTATCCACCGATCATCGGTGTCAGCGAATCACGTCTTCCCA
>CAIVAP010000249.1 GCA_903903945.1 uncultured bacterium
CAATTCCCAAGACCAGCGCCGTAAATACCGCCGTGGGGAACCTGACCACAGCGTTTAGGAAGACTTCATAGAAAGGTTTGGGAGCGCCGGTGACATGATGTCGTGCTGCGGTCATGACATTCAGTGTCGCGAAGATACCAAGAAAACCGAAGAATATCGCGGCGAGAATCGCGTTGCCCATGCTGCCCAGGTCGCCCTGTGGTTGATCGGGCGCGGGAAGAGCCAACATCTGTACAAGAACCAGTGGTACTTGAATTGCCAGGAAGATTGTCGCAAACTGCCGGACGCCGTTCTTCAACAACCGCATGGCATCTTCGATAATCAGCCCGAAATCAAACTTGGGACTAACGGTGGATGGATAAGGCAAGCGCACAGATGGTTGTGGTGGTGTGAGGAATTCTTCCATCAACGATTATTGTTCCTTCTCAAGTTCATCGAGCAGCTCTACTGCCCGGCGCAAATGCGGAACTACAATAGACCCACCCACGACCAGTGCCACGTTGAAAATCTCAAAACACTCGGCGCGCGAAACGCCTTCTTTCTTGCACTGAATCAGATGATAGGCGATACAGTCATCGCAGCGCAATACCATCGATGCCGCCAGCCCCAGCATCTCTTTCGTGCGCGCGTCCAGCGCACCTGATTCATAAGCTCGCGTGTCGAGGGCGAAGAAGCGATTGATCTGTTGATGCCCCTCAGCCATGATCTTCTCATTCATCTTTTCACGATAAAGTCGAAACTGCTCCAATCGGTCGGACATAGCTACCTCCTCTCGACCAATATAGATCATGCGGAGAATAAGCCAACCACAAATATGATGTCAGAATCTATGTCGCTCTAACAGGGAGCAGTACCTCCGCTAAATATGTAGGTGATCAGATAGACCGCATCGGAGATATTGATACTGCCGGAGCAGTTGGCATCACCTAGAAAGAGCGGGTTTGGCGCCGGACCGCCGGAGAAGATATAAGCGATCAGGAACACGGCATCGGAGATATTTACCGCGCCGCTTCCGTTGGCATCGCCTTTCACGTAGTGTGTCGGCACGTGAGTCAGCGTGTCGGCAAAGATCAAATTGGCGCCGTCCCAATTGACAACGGCGAGGTCTTGTTTGTCGGAGTATTGATAGAACAGGACAACCGAATCAAGCGGCGCCGTCGCCAGTGAGACCCAGCCGGAATTTAGATCGTAGCAGTATTGTGCAAGAGTCAACTTGGTTCCGTCGGCACGCACACTGTCAAGGGAGTGCATGGGGTACTTGTCAACGTAGAATGTTTTCTTGTAGCCGTTACCGGCGCGAGCGGTGCGATAGCTCTCAACGCCATCCCGATCTACATCACACATCCTGATCTCTTCAATAACGGTTGACGTACTCGACTGCCATACCGGCGCGGTTGTCAGAGCCCCGCCAACGTTTTCGTAGATAGCCACTACATCCCACCAGCGACCGGTGGCAAGATCATTGTCACCGTCGCGGTCAAAATCGTACCAGCAGACGGAAGAACCGTAACCGCTTGTTGCCGACTGCCAGATAGGAGAGGTCGTCAGTAGGCCGCTGTTATTCTTGTAGACCTTGAATCTTCCGTTGCCGCCAGTCTGATTGTTATCCGCGACCGCCAGATCAAGCCAGCCATCGCCATCCATGTCACCCCATGCCAGCGTATTGCCGGGACTGACATCGGCAGATTGCCAGCTCGGAAGTGTGTCGAGGGTGTAATTGGTGTTCTTGTAAAGCCAGACGTGACCTTCATCGCCGCAGAAGGCCAGATCGAGGTCGCCATCATTGTCGAAATCCGCCCAACTCAAATCCACCATGTAGGAAGCATCATGCGACTGCCAGCCGGGCATGGCGCTAATGGTGCCGCCGTTATTGAAGTAAATGCGCTGTCTTTCGTTGATGCCGTTGTAACCTTCGCCGGCGGTGAAGGCGATATCGAGATCGCCATCGCCATCAACATCACCCAACTCGCAGGCAAAACTATGCAGTGTGTCACCGGTCGTCCAGAACGGAACCGTGCCAACGGTACCGCCGTCGTTGCGAAACATCTTGGATTTGGTGGCGCCCCAACCATTGCGGATGTAGTTGGAGACGAAGTATTCGGGATAACCGTCGGCGTTGATGTCACCAACGGCACAGTGACCCGAGTAGTCTCCTGCCGAGCTGCCCCAGGTGTGGGTGATTGGAATTACACCGGCATTGTTCCTGTAGATGAACTCAATCGAAGATGTCATGTCATTGCCGTTCGACACGAACATATCAAGGTAACCGTCTTGGTCCGCGTCCTGCCATACCAAACCGGTCGAATTGACTCCGGTCTCCGTCGACTGCCACACCGGGCTCTGAGTGAAGGGCATGGCTGCGAACAAGAATGTCGGGACCAGAATCATTAGTAGCGTCAACAATAGTCTCAAATCATTTTCCTCCCGGAGGGGGGCCTCCTGCGAATATGTAAGCTATGAGATAGACCGCATCAGAGATATTAACACTCGCGTCGCCGTTGATATGCAAGGCCGCCGACCAGGGAGCTGGCGCAGGGCCGCCGCAAAAGATGAAGGAGATCAAATACACCGCATCGGAGATGTTTACACCGCCGGAGTGGTCGACATCGCCATTAACATAGGGCGCCGGATCCAGCACGATCGCCAGATTGCGTTCACCACAGACCTCGTACACAGACGATTTCGTTTCATATCCTCCTCGCGAGACGCTGATACTATAACGACCAGCCGGCTGCGATGACAATGAGAAGGCGCCATCGGCCGCAGTCGTGTCTGAGTCTCCCGAGTAAGGTGCGGTGACCACAAAGCCGCTCCTAGTCGGGCAGCCATCGCTGGTGACAACAGTCCCCGTGATGTTGTAGTAGTTCGCCGTCACCACATCCATGCTGTCCCAGGCGATGTTGCCGTACCGATCTCTCGCCCAGATTTTGACCGTGTAAGCATCGTTGGGAATCTGTCCGGTTACCCATTTGCCCGTGGTGTCGCCGGATTCCACCAGCGAGTCGTTGTCGTGATTAGTAATGATCTCGAAAAACTGCCGCTGATCGTAATCACCAGCCGACTTGCAGGGAGCCGCGTTCTTGTATATTACATTCTGAACCTGGTCCCATAGCAATTGCCCACCAGAGACAAATGATGTGTAGGGACCAAGCTGCACGGAGTCGGAGTAAATTTCGTAGCCCATCGCGTATGGCGCCAGCACCCAGGTTGGATGGCCGATGCGGTCATGTGCTTTGGCGATAATATCGACATTGCCGCTAACCGCTCCGCCTACTGGAAAGAAGGCTGTACTGTTATCAACGCAGAATCGAAACGGCGCACCAACAGCGATGTTCATAAAATAGGGGGGATCAAAATCATCGATATTCACCAGTTCGTCCAGCGGATTGCCGATAAACAGCCAGTTGGCAGACCAAGTAAGACCGGCGTCGCGGATCTTCACGAAGTGACAGTGATGAAAATTCGCTACCGGCCATGCGACGATATTGCCGAGATACTGTCCACTGTCAACATGGTCTCCCAAGCTGACGGCAATCGTGCTTTGCTCCAAATGTGCGTAGAGCCAGCCATCGCAACTATCGGCGCTCGGTGAATCACCGATCACAACGCGCCAGTGCAGATCGGCGGCGATGGTAAGAACGGCTTTCACCCAACCCGCTTTGACCGCGTAAACTCGTGAGCCAGCTGGCTGCATGATGTCGATGCCCGGGTGCAGATAGGGGCTACCGCCATAGTCCTGATACTCTCCGTAGGAATTACCCAGCGGCTGTGCCGAATCCGCCGGCTCAAACGGCCAAGGGATTGTGGCATAACCTGTTGCAGTGCAGAACAGTGTGATGATCAAAAAGAAGAGTGCTTTCAAGGTGGCTCCGCAGAAGTATTTGCTAACTCTTTATAATATAACAGATTTCTCTGGTTTGGCAACCGAAATCTGGATGGATTCAGTTAGCGAAAAACAACCTCCGTCACAAAATAGCAGGATTACTCCTTACTGTATCTGCGCCGGTTCGGAACCTTGATGAACCCCACGAGTCCCGCCAGCATTGCGACAAGCAGCGAGGCAAGAGCCAGACGATAGTGAATCGTCGCTGTTAAATTTTCCGTGATATTGACGCCGAGCGAGGACAAAGCTGAGAGCGCTGCCCGGCCGAGGGGCATATCGTGTTTTCCGATCAGAGCAATCAATCCCCAAATCAGCGGACCGACGGTCGCCGCCGATCTGCCTGACAACGAATACAGGCCATAGAACTGCCCCAGTTTCTCCGCCGGCACAAGACTGTTTAGCAGCGGCCTCGCCGTCGTCCAGACTGCGCCAAGGAACATGCCAACTAAAGCGCCAACGACATAGAGCACGGACTTGCTGCTCACGCCTACGCCGATTGCCAGCACCGATACCCAGCCAACGAGCGCAATGATCAGCGCATTTTTGGCCCTGATCCGATCAGCCAGATAGCCAAACAGAAACGATCCGGCAAAAGCGAAGGCAGTCGACGAGAGAAACAGAATTCGCTTGTCGGCTTCGGCGAAACCGACCACCGCCTCGGCATAAACAGCCATGAAAACAATCGTCGTCGCGATGGCATCTTCGACGAGAAAGTCGCTGATTAGAAATCGGAGCACACCCGGATAGTCACGCGTTTCTTTCAGTGTCAGACTCATTCTCTTGAAGTAGTTCTCTTCCGCTGCGGACGATGGCTGAGTGTGCTCTCGCTCTTTGATCCAGAAGAATGCGGGGAGCGCGAAGATCAGGAACAAAATTGCGGTCGGAAGAAACGCATATTCGCGACCCGACATCGAGGACGACAAGCTGCCGTCAACAAATGGCGCCACCAGCCACAGCCCCGCGATTGCGCCGACATATCCCAGCCCCACACCAATCCCTGATATTTTCCCGACGTTGCTCGGGATCGAAACATCGGAAAGCAGCGCGTTGTAATAGGTGATTCCGCCTTCATAGTAGTAATTTGCGCAGGCAAAACAAATCAGGGCCAGTGCCGCTGTGACCGTAAGACTCAGATGCAGAATCGCCACCAATGACAGCAACACAGTGAACAGCACGCACATCAATGTGTACGACCGCAATCCCCGAATCTTGCCGGCAGTCTGATCGGCTTTGCGCCCCAAACCGGGCATGGTGCAAGCGACCACGATCATTGATGCGGAATAGGCTAGCGAAAACCAGATATCTTCGACGCCGAGCGTGATGATGATCCAAGGGGAGAAGAAGAAGGTCACGATGTTCATCGAGAAGATCGTGTTGGCGAAATCATACATCGCCCATGCAAACTGTGCCCGTCGGAGTCGGTCGTGTCGGCTGACAGCTTCGTCGATCACTGCTCGAACTCCAGTGGTGTCAGGTCACACGTCCGGCGGCCGTCGATTGCCAAATCGGACCGGATGAGGAGTATGACTACCTTGATCTGCGCAATACAATCGCAGAACGCCGGCCGCAAGACCTGACATAACGGCGAAATTCCGCGTGGGAGCGTCGGGTTTTTCCCCCTTGACAGGGACTGTTGAAAAACCTCATAATTGTCATTGCGAGGAGTCATGGTGAGTGGAGGTGCGGAGAGGCAATGACGACGAAGCAATCTGCGCGCCCGCATCTGGAGAGCGTAAATCGAGATTGCTTCGTCGTGCTCCACACCCTGCATCACCTCTCCGCACTCCTCGCAATGACATGGTTTGGGCTCTTTCAACAGTCCCGACAAAGGGGGACTAAGGAGGTTGTATTTGCACATGTCTTCAGAATCCGAGCTTATCCGCGATCGATCTCATGCCATCAAGCGCCAGCGTCATGAACTCTTCAAGCGTAAGCCCAAGCTGATCACACTTGGTGATCGCGTCCCGACGTGCTCCTACGGCAAAGCGCTTGTCCTTGAACCGTCTAAGGATCGACTTGACTTCCAACTGCTCCAGTTTCTTAGATGGGTGCATCAGCACTGCCGCCGTAATCAGACCGGTTGTCGGGTCGGTAGCGTATATCGCCCAGTCCATCTGTGACTGACAGACGACATGTTCCGCATGCGCTTGAATCGCGTGCACCATGTCGGCATCGATTTCGGGATAGGCGGTCAGCCATTCTTTCGTGAGGAACGTATGGCGCTCCGGTGTGTCAATGGTCTCGGCATAGTCGAGATCATGCAATAGTCCGACCAATCCCCAGCGTTCGGGGTTTTCCCGGAGATGCGTTGCCAGCCGCCGCATTACCGCCTCAACGCTGATAATGTGCTTGATCAGATTATCCTGTGTAATCTTCTCGCAAACGAGCTGATAAGCTGTATCTCGATCCATGGTCACCTCAGATGCTAATCAATAAATGCCCAGTTGAAGCCCCACCAGATTGCACGTCCCGGCCGAAGGTACCCACCAAAGTAATAATTGGCATTGAGCAGATTCGTGTAATTATAGAAGAAGTGAAAGCTCTTCAAGTCAAAACTGAAATAGGCTTCCGCAAGCATTCTCGCGTCATCACTGCCACCGCCAAAATACTGCGCGGACGCTGAACGAAAGCGCCCGCCAACAGCGGCATTGAGCATGATCTTCAACTTGCGTACCGGGAAACGCACGCCCGCGTAACCCGACGCCTGATGCTGCGGACCTTCGGTCAAATTGATGCCGTCGTGATAGACATTCCGAAACGCATACGACGCCTGCCCGTAAAAACCCTTCGGCAGTGTCAGCCGTGCCGTCAGCGCGGCAAAGAAAAGATTGCGGTCGACAGTAACGGCGCGATAGTTGCCGTTGGCATAAGTCTCATAGTCAACCTGCCACTGGGGCAGACTGTGAAAATTGGCATAGCCGGCGCGCGCTTGTGCTGAGACATGACGGCAAAATGAGCCACGCAGGAGGATCTCGACGCTGTTGGAATAACCCGACTCTAATTGCTCGTTCCCGCTGACTCTGTAATCTGCGCTGCTATCGAACAACGCCCCGGAGATCGGTCGCAGGTAGAGCATTTCCGGCTGTGGCATGAACACCCCTCGCGAAGCGATTGTTGCCACTGACCGCAGCGAATCAATTCGGTATTCCATACACAGCGTGGCGGCCGGTTTAATTCGCAGATCGTTAGAACCACGCAAAGAGAAATTGCCATAGGCGTTGATTCTATCTGTCAGAGTCAGAAGATCGGAGGCGCTGATGTTGTGGTAGAGTGTGTTATGCACCTTGTGATTCTCCGTATAGCGTAAATAGCGCAGGTCTCCACCCAGCTCGAAGTCGTTTGGTGTGCCCTCAGTCTGTCGCGCGAGGTGAAGATCCGCGATTTGAAACCGCTGATGTGACTGAAGTCCCCCGTAGGTAATCCTTTGATCGTCATTGCGATAAACCAACGATGCGCGGTAATTGACCTTCTCACTCTTGTAGTAGGCAATCTGCGTGCTGATAGCCGAGTTGTTGTCGGACAGATCTCCGGAATAGAAAGCTGTTCTTGGATGGAAAAGCTTGTCTCCGATCATTCGGTTGAGTGACAGCCCGATCGTGGTTGCCAGATTGCGCGCAACCACCGGTCGACTTATCAGACGCAGACGATTGAGTTTGCTGCCGGAATACGAGTAATCACGGTTCTTCCTGATGAACGTCCCGTCGGCGTTTACTATTCCCGCAGCGCCGAAATGATTTTTGAAAGTGAACGCCGTATTCGCAAACCCGCCGGTGCCGTGGGTCACGAATATCTCGCTCTGCGAGTTGTCGTCGTCGGGAAGTTGCGATTGCTGATACACGACAAACGGTCTGCCGAACGGCGATCCCATTCCCGCCAGCGTTGGGGACAGAAGATGATATCCCTCCGCCGGTTCCATGCGAGTGTACTCTTCTGATCCGGGGAGCGGAACGGGATTAGCGAATGATTCATCGCCAGTCAACGGATCGACGCGCGATAAGGCAGATGGGCTCAGCCCGGAAGGATAGACACTTTCGAACTCGCCCCATTGTGACGAGGACAACCGGAAGAGCAGCGGATCATAGTCGAATCGGGAAGATGCTTGCGGCAAATCGAAGTCGACGGCAACATCTCCCTGCGATCCGAACAGAAGCGTCAGCAGACTGTCGAGGTGAGGAGTCAATTTCTTGAATGGTTTGGGTGCTTTCAGTAGGGGCGCAGGTGTTGCAACAGAATCCGCCTTCGCAACTGAATCAACCGACACGGCCCGCGTCGAATCGGCTTTCGAAACGGTCTGGGGCGACGAAACGCGTGTCGAGTCTGCCGCCAACAGCGCAACTGACAGGCAACAAACCCAGACCCATACAAGAGCAAGCCACTTCAACCGATCAGACTCCCGAGTTTCATAACATCGGCGACAGGTCTCTTCTGTCCAACATTACCGGTACTAACTCAGGCGGAAGATACCGACTTTTTTCAATTTAGCAAGCAGCGGAAAGAGCAGCACGAAGAAGAGAATATTCGATACAATGGTGATCAATGCAAATCCCCCCGACATCGCCAACCGCGCCCAAAACGGTCCCAGCAGCCACGCATCGGCTACGGACACCGGTACTTGATAGATCAGCGCCGTCAATAGCCCTAGCAGCGATAATGGCACGACACCGGTGCGATAGTCATAGTGGCCAAGCCGGTTTGTGAACAGCCCACCAAGCGCTCCGATAATCAAATAGGCCAACACCTGTGCCCCAAGGATCGGCAGCATGGCCAGACCATAGGGATTGAACAGCGATATCAGCAGCGCACTCATTATGCCTGCGAGTGCGCCGCCAGTTACGCCGAGGTAATAGCCGGCAAAAAAGATCAGAAGAATTGAGAGAGTGGCGTTCGGAATCGACATCAGCACAAACGAGCCGACGTATGCCAGAGCCGAAAAAACTCCAACCGCCGCGACTCGTTTTGCACTCAACGGATCACCAGCACCTTGAAGGTCTTGCTGGTGGAACCGAGCTCGGCTCTGACGACATACACGCCCGAGGCAACGGTTTCACCATTCTCATTCTTGCCGTCCCATTTCATGCGCGCTTCATCGTTCTTGATGATACTACCCGATGCGGAGAATACCCTCTCACCGCTGACAGTGAAGACCTTTAATCCGATAGCAGCATCCTCTGCCGCATTGAAAGTTACACGCAGCGAACTGTTCAGGTCTTGTGGGTCGGAGAGCACGATCTTCGAGGGACCATAGGTCATCCGATTCTCTGTCACAACTATCGAGGTGTCGTCAACGGAGAAGTGATAACTATTATTGAGACGAGTGAAAGCCGGGTTGACCAGTGTGGGCATCATAACGATGTCGGTATATGCCTTGAAGTCTTTCACTTCGAACGTGTCCTTGTTGACATGGAGTTCATCGTCTCTCCAGAGCGGTGTGGACGGATTGTCCTGGTCAAATGCCATTACGCTAATGCGCCAGCCATAGGAACCCTGAGTGTCAGTAGAGTCAACAAACCCAAACGTCAACACCGAATCAAGGGATGCCGTCTTGAAATCGAGGTAGTTGATACCAAATCCATCCGGGAAGAAGATGTAACCTCCGGTTGAATCCGGCTTGATCGGATAGGTGCTGTAAATGCGAATGTATGGATACATTCCTCCCCCCAATTCGACCTGAGTCGGAATCAAGGGGTAGTTGGCCGCCTCCTCGAAGAACTGCCCCGGCCGAGTGCGCGTGTTTGTGAAATACAGCCAACGACCATACTCCGTCCAGGCGTGGGGCAAGTCGACTTGTCCACCGGTCATGTCATTCAGCGCGGCCTGAATTGCGCTCTCGAGAAAGTTCGACCCGGACACCTCGCCGCAATACTCCCAAGCTTTTCTGATAATCTCCTTGCCGAAGCGCTGTGAGAGATACATTGGGAATACGCCGGCGCCATAACAGTAAAGCGTTGACCAGTCGCCCGGCGGTGAAGAGGCAAATGTGCGCAGGGAATGATGCACATAGGGGAAGTATGATGGAAGATACCAGTAGTAGTCATTGACGTTGTCGTAGGTCTCTTCTTCCATCCAAACCGCGGACATTTCCATCCAATACGGGTTCAGCTTCGAGCAATTCGCATCAGCGCATGCTTCTCTTGCATCATACCAAAACTGAATCGCATGGAAGAACTCGTGCGCCATCGTCACCTGCAACGCTTCAATTGGCCGGTCTCGGTAACCGGTGAGCTGCTCGTAATGAGTGAACAGTTGCATCCATGACGTAGCTTGTATTCGGGAGCCATTGGTGATGAAAGGTTCTGGCCACGTTGCACCGTAGAGGTTTGCAATCGGAGCCGTGAGGTATATGTCGTAGAGCGGACCCTGGCCCCAGTAATAATCGCCGTCGTTAAGTGGTTCGTGAAAACCGAGCTGGTCTATGTGATGCGCCCAGACCGAGTCGGCGATGCGTGCGACGATCTCGACGTAGTCTGGCACTTCGTTAGCGTTATGATCTCCGTAATTCGTGTCGATCTGATGAACACTGCCGGCACTATCGGCGTAATGAATCCGAAAATGGCCTACGGGCGAGTCAAAGTACTTCGGGATGTCCTTGGCGTACCAGCGGCTCACGCTATCGGCAAAACCAAGCGCTTGTCGATATTGCAAAGGCAAGGCCATCGCCTGTAAAATGTAGGGAGTACCGCACTTAATAATCGGTAGACTGTCACCTGCAGATACATTCGGGTTGTTCAGACGATCAAAGAACGGCTTGATGCTTTGATATGCGTCCGCCATCTCGTCAGCAAAGCAGACAGCCGGCAGCAATACTACTGCGAGCAATGCGGCGGCTAAGACGATGCTTCGGAAAGTCACGGCAACTCCTTTCGGTTCATTGTCATTTGTCAAGGTGCCTATCGCAGTTCATGGAAATTGGCTAATTCTACTTCAACGTCCCATCAGTGATCACGCTATCAACCTTCACAACGTCTGCGGCTCTTGCTTTGTCGAGGTCTGCCTTCGTCAGGAGCTGAGGTGTCCCTCCAACATAAAGGTAGTAAGTCTCTGCGCTACACGAAACTTCCCATAACCACGGAAACGTACTGATGCCCGGCTGCATGAGCCCGATGCTTCGTATAGGCCCGATTTCCGGATAGCGATCTGCGAGGTAGTCACCGAGCTTTGCCTCATCATAGAGGGACGGGTTGAAAATGCCTTCTGCTTTTCCACTCGGGTAGAAGAAGCAGCAGTACTCTCCGACGGAGAAGTCTCTTCCTTCAACGTCGATCGTCGCGGTTCCGTAAAAAGACTTGTGATCTGGTGTAAGAAAATACACCACGTAGAAACTCGTCTTTCCCGGAATAGGTCCAAGTACGTAGGTGGTACAATCTCCTCCCCCGATCTGATTCCTCCAAATTGTTCTTGTCTCAGTCCTCCAAATGTCTCTTGCTGCTTCATCAATAGAAGAATACTGCGCAGGGATGAAGCTATCTACCTTCACAAAGTCTGCGGCTCTTGCCTTGTCGAGGTCTGCCTTCGTCATGAGTTGAGCTGTCCCTTCTCCGTCAATTACGTAAAGGTAGTAGGTCTGTGCTTTACACGTAGCTTCCCATAACCAGGGATACACGCTGACGCCGGACTGCACAAGCCGGATGCTCTGTACAGGCCCGATTTCCGGATGGCGATCGGCGAGGTAATCACGAACCTTTGCCTTATCATAGAGGGAGAGGTTGAAAGTGCCTTCTGCTTTTCCGCTCCGGTAGAAGAAACAGCAACCCATTCCCGGAACGGAGAAGTGTTTGCCTTCAGCGTAGATCTTCGCGATTCCGTACCAGGACTTGTAATCCGGCGTCAGAAAGAACACCTCGTATCTACCTCCCGGAATAGGTCCAAGTACATAGGTGGCATAATCTCCTTTCCCTACCCGTGCTGCCCAGACAGCTTTTGCTGCTTCCTCAACGGTGGAAAACTCCTGGGATGGTTCTGCCCCCCCGATTGCGACACGGAATTGGTCACCGTCAACGACGATTGTTCCCGCGAGCCCATGCCGGAATTTATAGTCTGGAGTGAAAAAACTCACCCGATAGAAATTCGTCGGATTTCCCTGAATTGGCCCGTCCACGTAAGTGCTGCAAACGTCCTTCCGTCCCGATGAAGTCCAGATTGCCTTTGCTGCCTCCTCAACAGTCGAAAATGGTCGGGATAGCTTCGCCGGACTTGTATTAGCAGAATTGTCATCCGATGCCTGAATCCCGGTGGCACCCATGAGGAGCAGTACGGCCATTGTTAGTACAAAAACCTTCATTTGTTCTCCTTGATGGTGTAATTGTAGATGTTCTTGAATATGAAGAGTTTCCAATTCCCCTGGCACTCTTCATCATGAAAACATTCCACAACTCCCTTCCGCTCATCGTTATTTATTGCGGGCTTGGATAAAATCTTTCATTCGCGCCAGCACCCCATAAGGTACGCGCTGATTTCCCATTTCCGATCGCGGGTCGTTGCGGCCATGCCAGTCGGACCCGCCTGAAATCAGCAGACTGTTACGGGCAGCTATCTCTTTGTAGTGACGTACTTGGGCCGGTGTGTGTTTAGAATGATATACTTCAAGACCATCCATCCCGACGCCCTTCATAAAAGCAATCGCATCATCGCGGCGGGTTGAGCCCGGGTGCGCCATCACGCTGATGCCACCGGCCTGATGCACCAGATCAATGGCCTCCGCCGGATCAAAATGGGTCTTGGGGACGTAGGCCGGCGCGTGGTAGCCCAGATAACGGCTGAACGCTTCGTCGAAAGTATGCACATACTCTTCTTTCAGAAGCGCATCGGCGACGTGGACTCTGCCGAGCGTGGCGTCTTTCGCCATGCGCTGGACCGTTTCCATTTTCAAATCGATTCCCAACTCGTTTAGCTTCTCCACTATTAGAATTCCGCGCTTGAGCCGCTCCAGTTGATAAAACTTCACCTTGTCGGCTAATGGCGCGTAAGCAGGATCAATGAAGTAGGCGAGCAAGTGAATATCGGCGTCCTGATAGTGACAGGACAGTTCCACACCGGTGATTAGTTCAATACCTTCGGCATACAGCCTTGCTTCGTCAATCGCAGACAGACTGTCATGGTCGGTGATTGACAGAGCCGATAGTCCTAATTGGCGGGCATGATGCACCGTTTCCTCGGGTGAACACGATCCATCGGAATGGCGTGTGTGTAAGTGTAAGTCTATTAGTCTTTCCGACATCCTATCCTCTCGATTACCATTTCGCGTGCGACCTTTACCTTGTCCTCAGCTTGCGCCAGAATCTGCCGGGCTTCTTTATCAATTGTTTCGGCAATGACCTTGTCCTGAATGCCCGGCAGGTTGATTTGCACGTTGTAATATGCCCCTTCAACCGCCGTGCGTGCCAAGAGCGAGCCGACTCCGGCGTCACTCACCGAATTGACGTTGCCGATCCCTGCAATCTGAATCGCCAGATCAAGTGCCTGCAACGACTTGTTCATGACCTCCAGAGGCGTACGCGTCGCCGTGATCGTCGCTTTCTGGATCGCCTCATGCCGCTGCTTTTGTTGTTCAGCGGTTTCTTTCGGCAGTTTCATCGCCGCCATCACAGCATCAAACGCTGATGCGTCCCGCTGCACCAGTTCATATAGCTCATCTTTCAGCTTTTCGGTCTGACTCAGAATCGCCGTCACCTGATCCTGCACTTCGGCGTATTTCTTCTTTCCGAGCGTCAATCGGCATACCATCGAAGCCAATGCCGCCGCGAGTGAGCCTGCCGCTGCCGAAACCGAGCCGCCGCCGGGAGCAGGCGAAGAGGATGCCACATTCTCGACGAATGTCGAGAGCCCCTGACGCGTGCCCTGGCCTTCCGTGGCCTGGTTCAGACGCTCTTCAAGAATCTGATCTTTGCTGAAGTTCTCCAGCATCAGATACCACCGCGCGGAATTGCTGATCGCCTCACTCGGCACCAGTCCGACGATCTCGGTCGAGGTCACCATCGTACCCCAGCGTGCCGCCTCCGACTTGATCGTCTCCAGCACGCGGTAAAGCGGTGTCTGCAGGTAGTTGGTCATATTAATCGAGACCTGCACGCAATTGCGGTCGGCTATCTCGAATCCCAGCGCCCGGCAGAAAGCAAAACCGCCGGTATTTGATCGAATCGCCTTGGCAATCCGCTTGGCGATATCAATATTGTTCGTTCCGAGATAAGCGTTGAAGGCGATAAGGGGGAAGCGCACACCGATCGCGATCGCGCCCGCTCGTTCGTGCATCTTGCGCGGGCCATAATCCGGCGCCAGTTCCGGCTCGGTGGCGATCTTTGCTTTGATCCCCTCATACTCGCCATGCTTGTTCCGGATGTTGGGCAGACTCTGTCGCTCCACTCGCGTTGCCGCCTGATCGTACAGATATACCGGAATCTCCAACTCCCTGCCGACCTGTTCGCCGAGCGCTTTGGCCAACTCGATGCACTCCTCGGTAGTCATCTCGCTGATCGGAACAAATGGGCAAACATCGGTGGCGCCCATGCGCGGATGTTCTCCCTTGTGCGTCCGCAGGTCGATAACCTCCGCCGCTTTCTTGATTCCAAGGAACATCGCTTTTTTCATGGCGTTCGGTTCGCCCGCCACAGTGACTACGGCGCGATTATGGTCTTTGTCCATTTCCGAATCAAGCAACACGACTCCGGGAACCGACGTAATCGTATCGGTAATACTCTTGATGATTTCCGGCCGTCTGCCTTCAGAAAAATTAGGAACACATTCAACAATCTTCGCCATTTTAATACCTCGGTGACATTATCAACGCAGCTTGAGTCGGTCCCGCACAACCGCCCAGATCAACGGTAGCATGATTTCATGATGCCCGGCAAAATCGTAAGCCGTAGCCCCCAGCAAACGCGGGCGCTTGACAAAATTGTTGTGCGGTCGATAAAGACTGATCATATCAAAGTTTGCTGTCGTAAATTTCGTGAACTTGGGATCCAGATTCCGCGCAATCGCGATCGCCTTCAGAAAAACTTCCGGCAGAATCACCGCCGAGCCAAAATTGAGGGCGACTCCGCCGTTCTTCAAGTGCCTGACGTTTTCGCAGAATATCCGAAAGTCGATCTGCGATGCGGCGCCGGCCTTGGCGCCGTCATAGCCACTATGGGCGCTGACAACATCGGCGCCGATTGCCACGTGCACGGTCGCCGGTATCTGCAATCGTTGCGCCGTGGCAAAAACCGACGCGTTGCGGTATTTTGCCTTGAAGCCGTTTATCAACATTCCCGCCGCTTCGCCGAGACCAATCTGGCGCTCGTCTGCCAGAGAGAGAATGCCGCCATACAACTCGCCCGTTTCGCGAGTCATTCCGAATTGTCCCTCCGTGATCGCCGCTTCCACATCCTCCGATGTCGAGCCGAAGAACGCCAATTCCAGATCGTGAATCAGCCCGGCATTATTGGTCGAGATCTGCTGAGCGAATCCTTTTTGCATGATCTCGCACAACACGGGCGTCAATCCCACTTTTACCACATGCGCGCCGAACATCCACAGAATCGGCTTGTCACGGCGCTTCGCGGTGATAATGGTCGCTGTGAGCGACTTCAGATCGCGCGCTCTGAGAATATCGGGCAGGGAATCGATAAACGCGGCCACACCCTTGCTCTCAAGACTAACCGCCAACTGCGAGCGACCGACTTTCGATTTGCGGTTGCGGATGCTGTTGACTTTAAGCTTGCTGAAATCGATCTGCTTCATACTACCAGTCCAGATTCCCCAGTTTGTATTCTTCCAACTCGGCAAAAATCGAACCGACCAACACCTTGCTTTTCATCAGCACCGGCATGCGCAGCCGATCATCGGTCAGCCATACCTTGATGGCGCCTTCCTGCTTGAACACACCGGCGGCTACCAGCATCGGTTCCACAACCAGGCATTTGAACACACCGGCAGGCACTTCCACCGTCTCTCTTGCAAGAACCCGTACCTCGATCATCTGGCTCGTGTCCCCCGAAATCGCGGGTACTCGAATGCTGGCGCCGACCTTCAACGGCTGCGTACGCGCATAGTACAGAACCGAAAGCTCATCGTTGGCGAAGGGAAGAAGCGCCACGGTGTCGGGACTGTCGTTGCCTTTGCGAAAAAATGCGCGTCGACTAACGTGATCGAGAATAATCTCACGCGATGAGTGATAGGAACCTTCGTGCAGCACCTTGAAGAAGTAGCGTGAAAACAGCCCATCCACATCAAGTTGACTGAGAATCGTGTCACGCACTTTGTAGAAAGAATCAAAGAAGCCGTTGGAGGAAGTGTGCGAACTGATCTTGTAACAGAGATGACCCTCATAGCTATTCGTGTCAACCACCTCCAACCATGCCGTCCCCGCCGTGATCGGACCATATCCAATCGAGAACTTCAGCCGTTCACCAAGCCCAAACGCATCGTTTGTGATCTGGCGTGTCAGACTGTCTGCCGATAGGGTAGGGGGACTCGGCGCCGTGTTCGACCCGCCTTGGGTGGCATCACCGATCACCAATGCCAACGCTACGATCAATATGGCAAGCACCGTGCGGTTGATAATGCTACGACTACTGATGATCGATCCTCCTCAGGATTTCCGGAAGTGCGCGCTCAATTTCTCGTTCGATCTCTATAAAGGTAGCCTCGTACTCCTCGGGTGTGCCACCAAGAGGATCATCAACAGAGTGTTCCTTGTCGGCGAGTTCTTGCAGCGGGAATCCCTTTACCATGAACAGTTTCTTGTCAGCGTCAGGGAAGTTGCGCATAAACTCATAATGGTTGTCTGCTAAGGCGAAGACCAAATCAACTTCCTTGAATAGCTTGCCGGTTAGCCGTCGCGAATGATGCTCCGAAATGTCGATCCCGTGTTTCCGGGCCGTGTTCACCCCGGCAGGTGTCGCCGGATAACCGTCCAGAGTGCCGATTCCGGCAGATAAAACGTGCACATCCTTGTGGCCGGCATCGGTCAGCTTCTTCTTCAGAATTCCCTCCGCCATCGGCGAACGGCAGGTATTGCCCGTGCAAACGTACACTATCTTATACATCTAGTTCCCATCTTTTGACCACGCTGTTTTCAGAATCTCCTCGAATATTATTGCACCGGCTCTGAGCAGTATCGGTTTGCTCCCCGTGAGATCGATCACGGTGGAGGCCCGCTGAACTGCCGACTTTTGCCTGTACAGAATCAGCGTCACGGCATCGCCGAGCTGATCAATTAGTGCTGACAGACTCAGACAGTCGGGCAGTCCCGACCTGTTGGCTGATGTCGCCAGTAACGGCTTGCCCACGCCCGACGCCAGTACGCCTATAAATGGCTCCGAGCTGACCCTGATTCCGATCTTGCCGTCTTCACCCACGACGCCCGGCCAAGGCTTCCGTTTGCTCCTGACCACAATCGTCAACGGTCCCGGCAGAAATTCGTGAACTATGCGTTCGGCGTATTCGTGATCGATTTGCGCATACTCCGCAATCGCATCAATCGAGGGCACGAAAACCGCAGATGACTTCTCACTCGCTCGCCCTTTTATCCTATAAACGGTTTCTACGGCGCCTTTGTTCTCGGCGTCGCAGGTCAAACCGAAAATCGTCTCGGTTGGTATTACAATGGCCTCACCACGGGCGACAAAGCCGGTCGCGATTTCAAGACTCCCTTCCTCCTCCACGCAACGTATCAGTGCTGTCATAGCCGCATGAAAATCATTCCCGACCCCGCTACAGGTACTTTTCAAACTTCTCGTCCTCTTTGAGACGCGCGAGCAGCGACTTGATCTCACCGACTTTCGTCTTGTGCGCCACTAAAACCACTCGGTCGGTCTTGATAATCACCAGATCAGAAACGCCGAGTGTGGCGATAATCCCCTCGCCGGCGTTCACCGCCGTAATCTCGTATGAGTCGTGCAGAACCGTCTCGCCTATCGTCACGTTGTTGTCTTTGTCCTTTACATTGATCCGTTCCAGCGCTAACCAACTACCAATGTCATCCCAAATCAAATCACCCTTGATCACGAGAACATTAGCGGCAGCTTCCAGAATCGCCACATCGACGGAGACGCTTTCCGCCTCTTCGAATAACTTCAACCGGGCATCCGTCTCTTCCGGCGTGCCGATCTTGGTCTGGTAATCCATCAATTGGGCATACATCTGCGGTCGACACTGCGACACTGCTTTCATAAACGATTTTGCCGTCCAGATAAACATTCCGGAGTTCCACAGATGCGAGCGGCCGACATAGTATTGCTGCGCCAGCGGGCGGCTTGGTTTCTCCTTGAACTGTTTTACCACGAAAGTGGAAATGCCGTCAAACGTGTCATAGATCTCACCCTGCTCAATATATCCATAGCCGGTTTCCGGACGCGTCGGGTTGATGCCGATTGTAATCAGCACATCATCACGCTCAGCGATGGTGGCTCCGCATTTGAGCAACTCCAGCAGGCGTTCCTTGGGCTGGATAAAATGGTCGGCTGACAGCACAGCCATCGTGGCATTCGGATCGGATGTCAGAAAGTGTGTGGCTGCGAATGCGTCAGCCAGACAGGTGTTCTTCCCGAATGGCTCGGCAAGAATGTTATCTTCCTTAAGAAAGGGGATATGTTCAAGTATTTGGTTCTTAATGCCTTCACCGGTTACGATGAGTGTCTGCTTGAGCGGAACCAGATCAACAACGCGTTCGATCGTGTCCTGAAGCATCGAGTGAGCAGAGTAGACGTGCAGCAACTGCTTCGGCTTCTCTTTTGTTGAAAAGGGCCAGAAACGTTCGCCCTTTCCTCCCGCGATAATTACAGTGTATATC
>CAIVAP010000250.1 GCA_903903945.1 uncultured bacterium
TCAACAACGACTCCCCTTTATCAGAGAAGAGCAGGCTATTTCGCTTCCTGTTTCGTGGACGCGAAGACGTGTTTGCCAGGCAATGGTGGAGCCAGAAAAGCCAGAAGATAGGCTACAGCCCGCTTTGCAATCGCGAATGGAACCGGACCTGGTGCGGCAAACCAAGAATAAAGTGTGGCGACTGCACCAATTATGACTTTGCCTCGGTAACCGATGATGTGATTCGGGATCATCTGGACGGGAAACATACTATTGGAGTCTATCCACTATTGTTAGACGAGACCTGCTATCTGCTGGCGATCGATTTTGACAAACAGTCTTGGATGGAGGATGCGGCCGCGTTCTTGGAAACGTGCCACCAGATGGACATTCCAGCTGTGATTGAACGCTCCCGGAGCGGAAACGGCGCTCATATCTGGATATTCTTCGCGGAAGCGGTACCGGCTACAGCGGCGCGCAAACTCGGATGTTACCTTCTGACAGAAACCATGGCGCGCCGCCATCAACTGGGACTGGATTCCTACGACCGACTCTTTCCCAACCAGGACAATCTTCCCAAAGGAGGTTTCGGCAATCTCATTGCCCTGCCATTACAAAAGGTGCCGGCAGAAAAATACAATACCCTTTTCCTAGACGAAACCTTTAGACCCTATGAAGACCAATGGGCTTTTCTGTCATCAATTACCCGTATGGGGTTGCCACACCTTGATGAGGTGGTACGTGAAGCAACGCGGACGGGACAAATTATAGGTGTTCGCGCCAGTTCAACTGATGAGGAAGAACGGCCATGGGCGATGCCACCCTCAAGACGGCTATGGGAGACTCTTCCGGTCGGTACCTTTCCTGCTGAAGTCAGGATAGTGATGGGTAACCTGATCTATGTAGACAAGCAGGAATTACCTTCATCATTACTCAATAGAATCAAACGTCTGGCGGCTTTCCAGAACCCTGAGTTCTACAAGAAGCAGAATCTGCGTCTATCAACCGCCTTGACGCCAAGGGTCATCTGCTGTGCCGAAGACTTTACCAATCACCTCGCGGTTCCCCGCGGCTGCCTTGGCGAACTGCTGGAACTGCTGGAAAGCGCTGGCATAAAGGTCGATATTTTAGATGAACGTTTTCAAGGTACGAATATTGATGTAGGCTTTCATGGCCAGCTTACTCCGATGCAAGAAAGAGCAGTAACCGATCTGGCACGCTATGATGAAGGGATACTCGTGGCACCTTCCGGTTCGGGGAAAACAGTGGTTGGTATCTACATTATTGCCGCCAGACGCAGAAACGCACTGGTTCTGGTGCATCGTCGCCCTGTCCTTGAGCAGTGGCGAGCTCAATTGGCCAGTTTCCTGGAGGTAGACCCCGCGATGATAGGTCATATTGGCGGTGGCAAAGGGAAGCGGACCGGCTTCATAGATGTAGCCATGCTCCAGAGCCTCATGAGGAAGAACCAAGTGGATGACGTTGTCGCAGGATATGGACAGGTAATTATTGACGAATGCCACCACCTTCCTGCGGTCACCTTCGAGCAGGTACTGCGGCAGGTAAAGGCTCGCTATGTCATTGGTTTAACTGCTACACCATATCGTCGCGACGGTCAGCAACCGATCATACTCATGCAATGTGGCCCGGTACGACATACAGTCAGTCAAAGGGACCGGCAATCCCAGGAGATGCTGCGGCACCGCCTTATCTGCCGGGATACAAGCTTTACGACACCGATTCAGGAAGGTGAACCGTCCATCCACAATATCTACGCGGCATTGGTAGCCGATGAGGCAAGGAATGAGCTAATCCTCAATGACTTGCTCCGAGTTTTGGAAGAGGGACGTTCCCCAATCCTTCTCACGGAGCGGAGGGAGCACCTGGAGTTCTTTACCAGCAGACTGGCCAAATCTGGGCACCATGTGGTTTTACTGTATGGTGGCATGGGGGCCAAGCAGCGTCGTGCCGTGGCGGAGCAGATAGCTACAATCCCAGGTAATGAGAAGCGGGTATTGCTGGCCACCGGACGCTATATCGGCGAGGGTTTTGATGATTCACGCCTTGATACTCTCTTTCTGGCCATGCCGGTCTCCTGGAAGGGTACCTTGGTGCAGTACGCAGGTCGCCTCCACCGTATTCATGCCGGAAAAGCTGAGGTATGCATTTACGACTATGTTGACCGCAATTGTCCGACACTAATGCGGATGTTCAGCAAACGTCTCCGCGTGTATCAGGCTATGGGGTATACGCCAAAAGACACCGCTGAAACAACGAAAATGATGTTTGAGCTTCCTCATTAATACGAACTCAGAAATTCCTGATGTGATATGGATAATCCGGCGAAGTATAAATATAGTAGTACTGAGGAGAATGTTACAGCCCTGCAATTTATCACCAAGATGGTCATAGGTCGACAGTTATCAGTTGCTGAATCTCCGGGATAAGCTGTTTCTTTTCAAAGGAAAGTTCGGGAACCGTCCAGTGTCCCCCACCAAGTTAGGTAATAATATCGCCTAA
>CAIVAP010000251.1 GCA_903903945.1 uncultured bacterium
GTGGGGAGCACGACGAAGCAATCGCGATTTACCCTCTCCAGGTGCGGGTGCGCAGATTGCTTCGTCGTCATTGCCCCTCCACACTTCCACCCACCATGACTCCTCGCAATGACGATTCCGAGGTTTTTCACCACTCCCTAAAACATGGGGCAGGCTTCGCGAACCGGCCATTGTCGTCAATTGCTCGCGCTCAACCGCCGAGAGAACCAGCAGCGGCAGCGGACGACCAAGAGTCATAACTTCCTTCCTTTCCTTCAAACGAAAGCCAAAACCCTCAAACTAATTATTCAAGATATCTCTGGGACGAGACACCAGGAAGTATGTTAGGATTGGTGCTCGTTTGCGTGGTGTTTCTGACATCGAGCGGGTTGACATGGGGGAATCAACAAGTGTTACTGCTGCTATAGGCGCCTTTTCTTTGGGGTTTCACCATACCGGACGAGGCCCCAAGTTTGGAGGTTGCGGAGATAACTGGGATCCAACTGGTCGATTGATCCCTGCATCATGGTGGGGTAGTATTGCGTGCGTGGTTGACGCACTTGAGAACGAACAGCCAAGAACCGACTCTGCGTCAGCAATTCTCCGCTGGATTGAGACCCCAAAAGCTCGCCCTCGTGATTTAGACGACTTATCAGACTGAACGAGCGAGTTTTTCTTGACTTTTCGAACAGGGCCGATATTTTTTGGTGCTGTGATGTTAGGAGTTGGAAATGGCGCTCTTTAAGAAGGGTGATGTCTGGTACATCGACTGCTACGTCGATAGCAAGCGGAAGCGCGAAGCAGTTGGACCAATCCGCTGGCCGGCCGAAAGTGTTCTTGCGAAAAGAAAGGTTCAGGTTGCAGAAAACAACTTCCTTGATATGGTTGGCAGGCCGAAGACGTTTTTTGAGGAACTGACAAGAACATGCATCAAATATGCCGAGACAAACAAACTCTCCCGGATACGAGACGAGAACAGCATCAAGATGCTGTCCCTGAGTTTTGGTGGCAGACGGCTTGAACAGATGACTCCTCTCATAAAAGAAACACCGTGGATTTGTTGAGGTTTTCTGATAGATACTTTTTTGATAACAAGCCAAGAGTTACCAAGCAGCACAAAACCCTATCTTATGATGCTGCTATGATATAGAACGATTGCCGGAGTGGTGAAATTGGTAGACGCACCGGACTCAAAATCCGGCGGGGCTTACACCCCGTGGGGGTTCGATTCCCCCCTCCGGCATTAGCTTAACAGATCTCCCTGCCTATCCAACCCCAGCTTTAGGTTCAAACTGCATTTGACGATACTAAACCCGTGTCCCGTAGGACAGACGGGTTGGTCAAAAGGAAACCAGAACAGATACCAGGCAAAGGGGACTTCACGCTTGATTAACGTTCAAACACGCTTGTTGCTACTGCTGGCAGTGATGATCTGCATGCTCCTAGCAGGTATGGCCGTGTTGCACCATTCTGAAACAGAGCGCGTCGACATGACCATGACCGAGCAAGAACAAGCCAGGAGTATGCTGCTCCACAAGATCATTGATCTCAAGAGCTACGCACCGAGGACGCTGGCGTATGACTACAGTTTCTGGGATGAGACGGTCAACTTCGTAAACGACCCGGACAGCGCCTGGGCGAAGGAGAATATCGATGTTTCCTTGAGCACGTTTCAATCCTCGATTGCCTGGGTGTGCGACACGAATCTCACTCCCATATATTGCGCCTCCAATTCTCCCGACTTAAACGGACTGACATTACCGTTTTCGCGCGACTCCAGTGCCATCGCCTTTCGTAGTGGCTATTTCCCGCACTTCTTTGTCCGGACGTCTTCTGGAGTTTTGGAGGTCTTTGGCGCGCCCATCCAACCGAGTTCCGACGACAAACGAGAAACTCCGCCGCAGGGATTCCTTTTCGTGGGGCGACTCTGGTCGTCGGAGTACGTTGAAGAACTGTCGCATCTTGCGGAGAGCCGGATTTCGGTAGCACAGAACTCGGATACTTTGCCACCGTGGATGTCTGCTCGGCAAGAGGGGTTGATTCGTATTGCCGATACATTGTTTGACCTGAGCGACAAGCCGCTGGCTGTAGTGCGCAGCGAAAGTGAATCGCGATTCCTGAAGGAACTCAATCGCGCTGCTTCCTCGCGTTCATGGCTGATTCTGACCTTTCTCTGTGTGCTGATAACTGTTCTCTTTCTTACGGTGCATCGCTGGGTGACACGCCCGCTAAGACTAATCTCTACGGCGCTTACGAACGATGATCCGCAGCCCCTCGAGAAGCTAAGAATTGCCAAAGGCGAATTCGGTCAGATCGCCTACCTGATCACTCACTTCTTCCAGCAAAATGCGAATCTGATCAAGGAAGTCATCGAACGCAAACATGCCGAGGAAGCGTTGAAAGCGACAACCAGCAAGGTCACGGCCATGGCCGAAGAGCAACGCGTTCTTCTTGAGAATGCGCGTGACTTTATTTACCGGCACGAGACCATTGGGGTATTTCGCTATGTCTCGCAGTCTGTGCAAGCTGTCACCGGCTATACGCCGGAGGAGTGGATGCAGCATAATTCGGCATTCCTGACAGACAATCCTATCAATAGCAAGGTCGCTGAGTATACGGAAAAGGCTCTCCGTGAGGGAACCACCTGTCCGCCATATCTGGCAGAAGTGTGCAGCAAGCAAGGGCTGCGGGTAATGCTGGAGGTGAGTGAGCAGCCGTTTTTTGAAGACGGCAAGGTTGCCGGAATCGTAGGCGTGGCACGTGACGTGACCTTGCGCATTCAAGCCGAAGAACAACGCGAAGCGTTGCAGCGACGCCTGGAGAAGGCAGAGCAGATGGAATCGCTCGGTCTGCTGGCGGGTGGGGTGGCGCATGATCTTAACAACATTCTTGGCCCGCTCGTTGCCTATCCGGAACTGATCATGATGAAATTACCCCCTGACAGTCCCCATCGCCGACAATTGACAATCATGGGCAAGGCTGCTCAGGATGCAGCCGATGTGATCCAGGACTTACTGGCGTTGGCCAGAAGGGGTAGGTGCGAACTGAAGCCGATCAGCATCAACGATGTTATCAGACAGTATCTCGAAACACCGAATTGTCTGTCACTGCAATCGTCGCATTGTGCAGTTACGACGACTGTTGCCTTGGATGACAGCGTTAGCAATATAATGGGATCGTCATCGCACCTCATGAAAGCCATCATGAATCTTGTGGTCAACGCCTTTGAAGCGATGCCTGATGGCGGCAGCTTGACAATCAAGACATCTCAGGAGCATCTCAGTCAGTTACACAGCGATTTCAGCAGAATAACAGAAGATGACTATGTCATCCTGAGCATTCGCGATTCTGGTGTCGGCATCGATCCGCGCAACATCCAGAAGATATTCCAGCCATATTACTCTAATAAGCAAATGGGTGCAAGTGGCAGTGGTCTGGGTCTGGCGGTTGTCTATGGAATTGTTAAGGACCATAAGGGTTACTACGACGTGCTCTCTGAACTTGGCGAGGGTGCGGAATTCATCCTCTATTTCCCGGTGAGCCATCAAGCGACAATCGCGGCCGCTCCCGCCGTAGGCACCGATCTCGAAGGCACCGGCACAATCTTGGTTGTCGATGACGTACTCGAACAGCGAGAGATCGCCGAACAGATTCTGGTTAGTCTTGGCTATGAGGTTGGGACGGCAGCAAGTGGTCGTGCAGCACTGGCTTATGTCGCCGAGCACCCGGTCGTTGATCTTGTCATCCTCGACATGATCTTGGAGAAAGGGTTCGATGGCTTGGACACATATCGCGACATTCTCAAGCTCAACCCGAACCAGAAGGCCATTATTGTCAGCGGTTTTGCAGCTACCGATCGAGTGTTAAAAATGCAGGAGCTTGGAGCAGGCGCCTTCCTCAAGAAACCCTATACTCGTCAGCAACTCGCTGACGCAGTTAAGCAGCAAATGCGTTTACCTCAAAGTGCTAACGCGGAAAGTGTTGTTGGTTTCAGCTAACACTCCTCTTGACGGCAAGCAAATATTCGGTAGTGTCTCAGTTATTGACATCAGAATTGTAGTAGGTTATCATAGCTAAGAGCTTGTCTCTGTGCTGCTCACCTACCCTTATTAACCGGTGCAACGTTTGGCGTGTGCCAGAATCGAGATTCCGGTGGCAATGGCGCCCGCTGACCGGGTTTTCGGGTATCTCAACAGAATCCTCGCTGACAAGACCGCGATAATTATCGCCCACCGGCTGGCCACGGTCCAGCGCGCTGACCGCATCATCACCCTCAAAGACGGCATAATTGTCGAGCAGGGGACGCATCGGGAATTGCTGGAGAAGTCGGCGCTGTATCAGGAACTGGCTCAGAAGCAATTGAAGCTGTAAAGGAGCATTTGGGGGCAGCGATCTCTGCCAAAACCCGACGGACATTTGGGAACCTGACGCTGTTCTGAATGTATACTTGAAATTGATAGTGGACTGTGCAAACGATTTGACATTGTCATGCGGTTTTGATTAGACTTACAATCAAACGTCAAGATAGAAAATGGAGATGGGACAAAGGTGATTGAAGTAACGAATCTCACCAAACGGTACGGCGAAACGGTAGCCGTCGACGACATTTCGTTCTCGGTCCCCACCGGACAGGTGCTGGGCTTTTTGGGTCCGAATGGCGCCGGCAAAACGACGAGTGTGCGTATCATCACCTGTTACATGCCACCGACCTCGGGCACGGTGACGGTTGACGGGCTTGATGTCGTCGAGCAATCGATGGAAGTGCGCAAGAAAATCGGTTACTTGCCCGAATCGGCGCCGCTCTATCCGGACATGGATGTGATCGAGTACCTCGAATATATCCTGGCCTTGCGGGGCGGACCAAAATCCGAACGCCGCCGGCGCATCAAGCAGGTGGTCGAGATGTGTGGACTTGGGGATGTGATCGCCAGAGGGATCGGCGAGTTGTCAAAAGGTTTCCGGCAACGCGTTGGTCTTGCGCAGGCGATGATTCACAACCCAGAGATTCTGGTGCTCGATGAACCGACGGTCGGTCTCGATCCCAACCAGATCGTCGAAATCAGGAACCTAATCAAGGCTCTCGGCCGGCAGAAGACGGTTATTCTCTGCTCGCACATTCTGCCCGAGGTGGAGGCGACCTGCGACCACGTCATGATTATCGACCGAGGCAAAATCGTCGCTAATGGTACCCCCGAGACATTGCAGCACTCACTGTCGGGGAAGACGGTTGTGAATGTCGAAATCAACCAGAAACCTGATACCGTTCGCGGCGCCCTGATGTCTATTGATGGTGTCGAGGACTTAAAAACCTATCCGGTCAACGGGACGACTCGCTGCGAATTGGTCTGTCGGCAGGGGCTTGACCCCCGCGAAGCCATCTTCCACAAAGTTGTCGAAAACCGCTGGGTGCTTCTCGAGATGAAGCAGGAGGTTTCGAGCCTGGAAGACGTCTTCCGCGAACTGACGAAGGGAGGACGCGATGAATAATGTGATAACGATTTTCCGTCGCGAAATGCGATCTTATTTCAATTCACCGGTCGCCTACATCGTCATCACTCTGTTCCTGCTTGTGTCCGGCTATTTCTTTTCCAGCACCCTTTTCCTAAACAACTCAGCCGACCTGCGCAGCTTGTTCGGTATCGCCGGCTTCATCTTGATGCTCTTCACTCCGGCGGTTACTATGCGTCTGTTGGCGGAAGAGCGACGTGCCGGCACGATTGAGATCTTGGTGACGCTGCCGGTCAAAGATGAAGAGATAGTGGTCGGCAAGTTCTTGGCCGGATTTGCTCTGACCGCGATTTCAATCGTTCTGACATTTATTGCGTATCTCACCATCGCATCGCTGGGCAACGCCGATTTCGGCGCCGCTTTCGGTGGATACTTGGGGTTGATTCTGATGAGTGGTGTCTATGTAGCAATAGGACTGTTCACGTCTTCGCTCTCCCCTAATCAAATCATCGCGTTCATCGTCGGCTTCGTAATTATCTTCGCCTTCTTCATGCTCGACAAGATACTGGCGTTTCTGCCCGACGCGCTCACTTCATTTTTCGAGTATTTGTCGATCGACTATCATTACAGCAATATCTCGCGCGGAGTGATCGACAGCCGCGATCTGATCTACTACTTCTCAATGATCTTCTTCTTCCTTTATCTGGCGGTCAAAATGACTCAACTGCGGAAGTGGAGGTAGGCGCCATGAAAAAGAAACTGACTATTACCGGCATCAGCTCGATTGTCGTCATCGTCGTAATCCTGCTGGTTCTGAATCTGATCTCGGTGAATCTCTTCGGTCGGTTGGACTTGACCGACGGCAAGATATACTCCTTGAGCCAATCATCAAAAGATCTGATGCGCAGTCTTGACGATCGCGTTACGATCAAATGCTATTTCTCTGATGAAATTCCCCAACCTTACAATGCTAATGCCCGCTATCTGAAAGACCAGTTGGGTGAATACAAGGCTTACGCTGGCAAAAACCTGAACTATGTCTATATCGATCCGGTCAAGGAAGGCAAGGAACAGGAAGCCCGCTCTTACGGTATTCCGGCCGTGCCGATTCAGACTCTGGCGCGGGACAAGATGGAGGTCAAGAACGTCTATATGGGGTTGGCGGTGTTGTTCGGTGATAAAAAGGAAGTTATCCCGGTGATTCAGAACACCGCCTCCCTTGAATACGAAATCACCCGTACGATCAAGAAGCTGGTGCACAGAACGACTCCCAAGGTCGGTTTCGTCACCGGACACGGCGAACTGACTCTGGACAAGGACCTGACTTACATTAGCAAGGTGCTGTCTCAGGAGTACGAAGTCGAACCGCTCAATCTTCGCACGATGTCGGCGATTCCTACCGATATTCAAACGATTTACGTCATCGGTCCCAAGACTAAGTTCGCAGACTACGAGTTGTATTTGATCGATCAGTTCCTTATGCGCGGTGGCAAGGTCGGTATGCTGATTGACAAGGTCAATGCACAAATTCAGCAGGGAACGGCGCTGCCGGCGGATCCGGGACTCGATCCGTTTATGGCCAACTATGGATTCGGCGTTTCCAGCAACATGTTGATCGATGCCCAATGCGCGTCGGTGTCGGTCCAACAGCAACAGGGACAGTTCCGCTTCCAGACTGCGAAAGAGTACCCATTCTTTCCCAAGATCATCGAATTCTCCAAGACGAACCTGATCGTCAAAGACCTGCAATCGATTAACATGATCTATGCTTCTTCGATTGATACCACGCATTTTGGGTCCAGCGGTCTCAACTATGATGTGCTGGCGCGGACGTCAAAGCAGTCGGGCGCCCAGGTCCCACCATACAACATCGATCCCTACCGCCAATGGACCAAGATCGATTTTAACCAAAAGTCGGTGCCGGTCGGTGTGGCGATCACAGGCAACTTCCGGAGTTTCTTTGCGGGCAAACCCAAACCAGAGTCGGACACCGTGATAACTCAGACGGTCGCGGGTTCTGACACGCGGCTGGACCAGGGTGACAAAGGACGAATCGTCGTCTGGGGTGATGCCGATTTTGTTTCCGATCAGGTACTGCGCGATCAAACCAATCTGGTGATGTTTCAGAACATGACCGACTGGTTGTCCGAAGATGAAGGCCTGATCTCGATCAGGTCCAAGGATGTCAGCCAGAGACCGTTGAAGGTTGTCGAAGATTCAACTCGCAGTGTCGTGAAGTTCCTTAACATACTGCTGATGCCGCTTCTGGTTGTCCTGTTTGGCGTAGCGCGTTGGCAAATTCGCAAACAAAATCGCAGGAGGCAGTTAGTATGAAGCGCTCAACGTTGATCACGTTGGCGATCCTCGTGCTTCTGGCAATCTGTTATCTCATAATGTATCAGAGCGAGAAGCAGTCGCTGAGCGAAAAAGAGGTCGGCAATTTCCTCGCCGTCGACTCGGGAATGGTCAACAAGATCAGCATCCGGCGGTTGGGGACGGTCGTCGAATTCCAAAAGGTAGGCGAAGACTGGAATGTCAGTGACCGCGGCAAGTCGTATTCGACTGAGAAGGGTACGGTACCGCAACTTGCCGATCTGGCTCACACAATGTCGGTCGGAGAAATCATCAGCTCCAACCCCGATAAACAGATGCTATTTCAGGTTGATACCATCACGGGCAATCGCGTGACTTTTTACCGCGATGCCAATGAGTTGGTATCGGTCATCATCGGTAAAACGGGGGTTGACAACCTATCCACCTATGTTCGCAAGCCTGAATCTAATGACGTCTACGCTGCCAAGGGCAACCTCGCTCGTTTCCTGAATCGACCGGCTTCAGGCTATCGTGACAAAACGCTCTTGACGATCGACACGACACAGATTGCGACCATAAGTTTCAAAAGCAAGGAAATCGATTACCGCATTGGCCGTCAGGATTCGCTCTGGCGCATTGTGCCCGCCAAGGGCGAACCGTTAAACCCTGATCCGCAGAAGATGTCGAATCTGCTGCGACAGCTTGCCCTAATTCGCTGGAACAGTTCACCACCGGAGGGCGATACGGCTCGTCCCAATTTCCTGCAGCCGACTGTTGCTGTAGAGATTACGATGCTCGATGGCAACACCAAGTCGCTGAGATTCGTCGAGCAGGGGACCTCCGAAAACAAGAGCTACTACGTACAGTCGCCGAGCGGTGATGAAACGTTCATAGTATACGACTACGTCGTCACGAATCTGGTTAAGAAGCCAGACGAGTTGAAGTAGCAGAGCCAGTCCGACATTTGTGGGGGCAACCCCGCGTGGTTGCCCCTGTTATTAGAACGGACAGTCAGTTTTGTAGGTCCAAACCGCTTCGGTTTTGACACCCTCTGCTCATTCCCCTTTTGTAGTTCAGTAGTAGGTCGAAACCCCGTTGTGGTACAATGCCTGGCTTCATCAACACGCCTCTGCCGGGGTTTCGACTTTCCTGTCTTCCCTCACCCTGCCGACTAACCTACCCCCATTTTTGTAGCGCCTCACTCCAAAAGTCATGCCAACCCCAGTTAGTAGAACGCTGGTTGCGGCACCGAAGGTCACCCCGGAGTGCTTTGCGGGTCGGGTGATTAGCGGCAGAGCAAAATCGTGTTGGGTTTTGTGTTCTACCTCCTACTCGATCAGGAATCCCTTGCGGTTGGACGGCAACGACTAAGCTAATAAAATGCCGAACAATAACCGTCTTTGCCCAAGGCATATTCGTACTTCGCCGTGGCGAGTGAGTCTGTCGCTGCTCGCGCTGTCAGATACATGCCGTCCGGCTGACACGCTTTGATGTGTTTGTGTCGTGCGCGGCGTACGTCCTGAGTCAGTCGAAGGATGCGCCGCGAATAACGACACGTCGGGTAGGGGCCTGGTCTCCAAGCCCTCCTGATCGACCGACACGCAACAATCGGGCAAGGAAACCTGGCCCCTACGCGCATCGCATGGGTGCCCCATCCGCTTGCGGTGGGATTGCTCGCCACATCAAAGCACCGGTGTCCCATCAACTTGGGACTGTTGAAAAAACCCAAACCGTGTCATTGCGAGGAGCGCTGGGTGCCGATGTGGGGTGGGGAACACGACGAAGCAATCTCGATTTACGCTCTCCAGATGGGGGCGCGCAGATTGCTTCGTCGTCATTGCCTCCCCACACCTCCACTCACCATGACTCCTCGCAATGACAACTTCGAGGTTTTTCAACACTCCCA
>CAIVAP010000252.1 GCA_903903945.1 uncultured bacterium
AGGTCAAAGGGCTGGTTGAGAAAGAAAAAGCAATCCGCACTATCTTTGAATTACCCGAAATCGACCCGCAACAGCGCGAACTGGGTATTGGTGGTCCGGATGGGATTTCTTCCACTAACGGTTCGGCGCCTATCAAAGATGCTGCTTTCCAGTCTGAAGCTGAAATCGATAGGTTGGTGGCGCTTTCTTCTTTTGAAAAAGAGCAGTTCAGCTATATCTATCAACGACTTCTGGAAAAGAAAAGTGACCTGGATCACACCCCGTCGATTATGCCTACCCAGGGATATTTTATTCGTGGTTATGGTGTTAAGAGCGATCCGTTTACCGGAGAGCAGAAACTGCATTCCGGTCTGGATATCTCCAATCGCATCGGTACACCGGTGGTCGTAACTGCCGATGGAGTAGTCGCTTCCACTAGGTACCAGTCTGGCCTGGGCAATACTGTTGTCGTCGACCATGGCAATGGCTTCCAGACCGTATACGGTCACCTTTCGCAGTTCAAAACCAGAGAAGGACAGAGGGTTAGACGTGGTGAACTGATCGGACTAATCGGAAACACCGGCTACTCTACTGGTCCGCACCTTCATTATGAAGTGATCAAATTTGGGGGCACTATCAATCCGGTTCAGTATATATACACCGCCGGGCCGGATTTCTAGTCCTCTCTACTGTTCAACTTATCATACCTATAATTCGTAACTCTCAGTTAATGCTGGATGCCTTCTGCCGATCACATTGAATAGAGCGGGGGCAGAACGGTCTTGGAAACGGATATTTCCAACCGATACCGCCATACGAATTTCAGCTTGATTCTTGTTGTCTGCAGAGAAACTAATTAGGCTCCCGTTGCGGCTGGACTATCTCGTTGTACCTCACAAGTGGGTACAATTTTGTGCGGCAAAGCAACTCATAGCGGAAGGGGGGAACCATCATTTCAGCAGAAAAAGTCCGTCTCAAGGAATAACAGTCGACCGTATGCATTGTGGCAGAAAGAGTTAGCCGCTTATCCAAGAAAACCGGCTATTATTGATCGGAATATTTTATCTTTTTGGAGACCACTTGGAACAAGTAACTTGACTAAACGTTAAAGAACATGATAGTTATATGCGATCTACAATTGACAGGATTACTACGGAAAGGCAGAGTATGAAGGCAAAGGATGTTGCGGTTCTCGAAGAACCAGATCAACTCGATGGCGAGATCGATGCTGAGGTGGAAGACGCTGCTACCGGTGATGTGACAGTCAGTGATCCGAGCGAAGTGGAAACAATTGCTCTGATAAGACGGATTCAATCAGGCGAGAACAAAGCGTTTGGCAGCCTGATGAAAAAATACAAAAGCCAGGTCGCGGGAATCGCCTATCGCATGGTAGGGGACTATGATGAGGCCAAAGACATTTCGCAGATGGTGTTTGTGAAAACATCTCGTAACCTGGATCGCTTCGACACGACCAAGAGGTTCTCGACCTGGCTCTACCGCATTACCGTAAATGCGTCGATTGACTACATTCGCAAACAGAAAAAGCACCGGCACGAAACACTGGAAACCTACACCGATTCCGTGGAGACCCCGGCCGACACGCCGGATATCAGTCTCTACCGCAAGAACATCAAGGAATGCATTCTGCAGGCGGCCGATGCGCTGAACGATAAGCAGAAACAAGCGTTTCTGCTACGCGACATCGAGGGGCACGAGATCGAGGAAGTGTCGGAAATTCTCAGTATGCCCGAAGCGACGGTGAGATGGTATTTGCACCGGGCGCGGCTCAGATTGAGAAAAGAATTGCTTCGAAAGTATCCTTCGTTCGTAGAAAAGGCAGGGATAGTGTTAGAGGCAGGGGAGAAAAGTTTTTAACCTCTTTTCATGATAGCCTCCCTATTATGGCCCCGCCTCGCTTTACGGCGAGACGGGGTTTTTATTTGTCACATTGTAGATCCTGCGATGAATGTAGTCGTTACATCTTCTTCACGGTCGGATCAACGATCTTACCCATAAACAGTATCGTGCCGGAATGATTTTCGTGGATGACGAACAGGAACGGCCGATCCACTATGAATGGAGATGGCGCGCCGGTAGGACCCATTTCAACCGATGTCACGGCGGCCGCTTCAGTTCCTTCTTCGTCAACCTTAACATAGGTTCTGTGCTTCACTTCCGTTATCTTCAGGTCTCCTTGCTGATTGATTCCGGTGAAATCCGCAAAGTCACTAAACGCGACACCCATACCCAGCGCACTCAGCACATCCTTCAGCGATTTGTCATACTCGATCTCGAACTTGGGAATCTGTAGCGCCCAGTTCTGGAGTCGAAACTGTCCAAGCCAGGTTTGCCAGTTCTCATCCGTAAGCTGAGCCATGACCGAATCGAGATTCATATTCCGGTTAGGCAGAAGAATAGTCATGCTGTAATCACCATCACCGTATTTGAGATCAATCGCGGAGAACACGTCTGTTCCGAAGAAAGAGATGTCCGTTTCCGGCATCACCATCATCTGACACGATTTCACAGAGCCATCGGGAAGACGGAAAGGTCTCTCGGCCGTTTTCTTCGGATCAAATTGCAGCTTCCAGGTACCTTTGAAGTAGATGACGTCTATCAGATACATGACGGTCCCGCCGGGAATCTCGTCCAGTATTTTGGGGATTTTTCCGTTAGTATTATTGTTTACCCAATCATTGATAGTCACCACTGCCGACGGATCAGCAAAAATAAGCGCTTGTACGACGGCGTCAAAGTAAGTCCGGTTAAGATTGACAAAGGTTGACTCAACTTCAAATCCTTGACGATACCAAATTGAGTTGGCGATTTGAAATACAACCTTGGAATCAAGCCCACGCAGCAGGTCGATTACGCTGCGATACGACTTGTTAACATCTTCGAGCGACATCCCCTGCAATTCGAGCGTGTTTTGCATCGCTTCCTGCGTGGCGCCGTTGGCGCCGTTGTATGTCATCCCGAGCGCCATCGCCACCGACAGCGGCGAAACGAAGACGTTCTTATCCCCCTCTTGCGCCACAATCTCCCTGAACAGCTTGAGTCCGAACTTGTTGCCGGATGTGACAAGTTCTTTCTCTGCTACAGTTAAGTCCCGCGCCGGTGTCGGTGTCGGCGGTGGCGTAGACTTGTCAGAACAACAAACGAGTATCAGCAGGCCGCACAGGCCGGCTACCGACAAAAATCTTTTCGCCATGACTAACCTCCAAAGGAATTGGCTTTCTGTAATCCAAACATAATACGCCCATAGGCGCAAGATGTTTAATCGGGAATGGCCACCCTTGAAGTCGCTGGAGCGTCGTCCACACACCACCAGAGCGACAGCATCGCAACTAGCGTCAACAACAGCCGAATTCTTTTATGCATGACTGTCTTCCTCCCTACACCAATATAACGTAACACCCCCGATTTTGTCAATAATGTTTCTTAAGAAATCTCCACTGCCGGCGTCTGCCGGAACCTATATTATTGCCATGTCAGAACGCCGGATTGTGAAAGCCAATCCTCATGCAATTCCGCTGATGCTGGATATCGTGGAGTCAACCGCCTTCCTGCCGGGAGGAGAGCAGTTCAGAGCGAGGTTTGTCGAGCGGCTCTCCTCCCAAGCCGCCACGCAGGCGTCGTTTGGCAATTGCGAGTATTATATCGCCTTCGAGGATCACTTCCCCTTCGGTTTGGTTGGGTTGGCACCGTTGGATGATTGTGGCGAACTGCGTGGGCCCTTTCTCTATCGTGACTATCTCGGCCGGGGCTATGGTGAGTACTTGCTGTCGCAAATCCACAACCTGGCTCGTGATAGAGAACTGCGATTACTGTATGCGCTAATTCCAGCGGACGCCTCGAAGGCACAGAGCTTCCTGGTTCGCAACGGCTTTGAATTGGTTTCCACCGATTCCCAACTTATCAAGCGCTGGCGCGATGGTCTGCTGGCAGATGCGTGTTTGGAGACCGGCACGGCATTGCTCGCGCGGCTTGTCGAGCACGAAACCTAACAAGCTGCGCGAATCCCGTCAATCTGCCGATAATTCTTTACTCTTCATCTTTCCAATGGCGCCTTCGGGATCCTCCCACCGACGACACGCACCGCATCAGGCGACTTAAGTCTAACCATTTCATAGCACTACAGACAAACACTCGAAGTGTTGCTCGGCCGCCCCCGACTGTGCATAACATCGCGCGAACAGGTAAGCATTTGCTTTCAGGGACACCGGCAGGTATAATTATGGATTCAGGTTAGCCGGTAGCCCACCCAAAGCGCAGCGTCGGGTGGGTTGGTGCTGCGCCCTGACGATGAACCTGCGTATTTAGATAATTGGGTTTGCATTGATGGCAATTAGCAACGAAACAATTACGAGCCAACGACTGATGACGACGAATACGCCGACAGTACCTTCGCGGGCGAATGCACACCAGATGTTTGATCGCATCTCTCGTCGCTATGACTTGCTCAATCACCTGCTTTCCCTCGGACTCGATTTCTATTGGCGACGTCGCGCCGTCGACAAACTGGATCGAAAGCCGAACCAACGAATTCTTGATCTCGCCTGCGGTACCGGTGACTTGGCGCTGGCGGCGGCAAATTGGCTGAACAATGGCTGCCAACTGATCGCAATCGACAAAGCTCCACAGATGCTGCAACTTGCTGCCGACAAAATCGCTCGGCGTCGCGTTAACTCAATCTCGCTTGCGCTCGGAGACGGCATGACACTCCCCATCAAAGACGCAAGTCTTGATGCCGCTATGATCGCGTTTGGTATTCGCAACAGGCCCGACACTTCCGTGTGTCTTGGGGAAATCCACCGACTCCTGAATCTCGGCGGCAAAGCCGTCGTGCTGGAGTTCTCGCTCCCCTCGAATCGGCTCTTGCGATCGCTGCACCGTTTCTATCTGCGGCGTATCGTACCCATCGTGGGGCGAATCGTCTCAGGCGATGAGTATGCTTACAGCTATCTTGATCAGACGATCGAGACTTATGCACAGGGCGAAGCTTTTTGCGCGTTGATGAGACACGCCGGTTTTGTTGAAGTTATCGCCGAGCCAGTCAGCTTTGGCATCGTAACGATCTACACGGGAAGAAAGATTTGATTTACAGTTTCGCGATAAACGACAGGCGCAAGGAGAGCTTCATCCAGATGTTGCAGGAAGCCGGCATCGATTATGAAGTCTCCGTGCACGACGCCGCGGTCGTGCGAGTCTTGGGGTCATTAACCGGTGATCTGCGTGAAAGACTCGACAAGATCAACAGGAGCGTGCCGGAACTGACGATCAAACGCAGGGAAGAAACCGGCTGTTACGCGCAAATGCTCAAGAGACAACAACTGACGATTATCGCCGGCCCTTGTGCCGTGGAAGACGAAGAGCAGTTGGCCGAGACCGCTGCCCGCCTGAGCGTACTCGGTGTGCGTTATCTCCGCGCCGGCGCCTTCAAGCCACGCACCTCGGTCGATTCGTTCCAGGGACTCGGCAAGCCCGGGCTTGAACTGCTCCGCAAATACGCCGATCTGCACGGCATGTATGTCGTCACCGAGGTTATGGACCGATCGCAGATTGACACCGTCGCCCAGTACGCCGACATCTTGCAGGTCGGGTCGCGAAACATGTTCAACTACACATTGTTGACGGCTCTCGGCTCCATGCGTAGACCGGTGCTGCTAAAACGCGGCATGGCGGCAACGATTGACGAATGGTTGTCCGCAGCCGAGTATGTTAGTCGCGGTGGCAATAACGAAATCATTCTTTGCGAACGCGGCATTCGCACCTTCGAACCGCAGGTGGCGCATACACTCGATATCGCGGCCATTGTGTTGGTGAAGCAACAGACGTCCTATCCGGTGATCGCCGACGCTTCTCACGCCGCGGGACGCTCCGATCTGGTGGCGCCACTGGCCAAAGCCGCAACCGCCGCCGGCGCCGATGGGATCATGCTGGAAGTGCATCCTCAACCGCAACACGCGCTCTCCGACGGCAAACAAGCGCTGACTCTGGAGCAGGTCGCAACCTTGCTGCCAGAGCTGGTTCGCATTTTTGCCGCCAAGGGCGTTTGATATTCCATGATGCCTGACTCTCTGGAAAGCCTCGGTTCACGTTCAATCTCTCTCCCCAAGTTTCAGGCGAGCATTGATCAGCAAGTTACGGAAGCTATCATCCGTCTCGAAAAGCTAACCGATTCGTTTGAATCCATCCCCATCAGCTATACCACCCGCTGTGACAAAATAAATATCCTGCGCTGGCTGCAACGGGTCGATATTTGCCCACGTGTTTATTGGCGTGATCGTGAGGGTGATCTCGAAGTTGCCGGCATTGGCTCAGCGTGCACGATTGCAGTCGACCATCCCCAGGATTATGCCGAGAGTTTTGAACACATCGACCGGATTTTGAAACTGCAACCGAACAATCCTTTTCTGCGATTTTTCGGTGGCACTCGCTTTGACCCGCACACCGCAGCCGACCAACTCTGGCAGTCGTACCCCGCTCTTTGGTTTGTGCTACCGCAGGTCATCGTTACGCGCAACGGTGACGAATTCTTCCTGACCGTCGCTGCACTCTGGGACGGTGTCTCCGAGATCAACGAAGTGCGAATGCGACTTCACGAATCATTGGATCTTTTCTTCCATCAGGGCGACACAATTGACAAGCAGCTTCTACACGTCACGGCGCGATCAGATACTCCCGATCGAAAACAGTGGTCTGCGGGAATCGCCAGAGCCCTGACCGAAATCGACGCGGGCAAGGTTGACAAGGTTGTGTTGGCACGACGTTGCGATTTGCAGTTGTCCGGCACTCTTGATCCATGCCATTACTTGGAGGCACTAATTGCGCAGGGTAAACGCTGCTATGGATTTCTGTTTCAACCGAACAGGTTAGCTGCCTTCGTCGGACTGACACCGGAACGATTGTTCCAGTTGACGGGCAACCATCTAGCTACCGAGGCAATCGCCGGCACCAACGCAATCGGGAGCAATGATGAAGAAACAACCGCCAATGCTGCACAGCTAACTGACAGTGGCAAGGATCGACGAGAGCAACGTTATGTCGTCGATGGTCTGCGCCAAAAACTCGCAGAGCTGTGCGACAGCGTCGAAACCACCGATAGCCCGGAAATTCTGCAACTCACACACGTACAACATCTGATCACGCGACTTGCGGGCACACTAAAACCTTCAGTGACTTTAGGCGACATTCATACCGCTATTCATCCGACTGCAGCAGTTTGCGGCACCCCCTCCAAGGCGGCGCTATCGCTGCTAACAGAGATAGAACGTTTTGATCGCGGCTGGTATGCGTCCGGTGTCGGCGTAATTTCGCATCAATTAACCGAGTTGGCCGTAGCAATTCGTTCCGGTCTAATCACCGGCAGAACACTCTCTCTGTTTGCCGGCGCCGGGATTGTCAAAGGATCCGACCCCGATTCAGAGTGGCAGGAACTGGAACACAAGGTCGCTCCGGCAATCAACGCGCTGGCTGGAGGAAGTCGATGAAAGCCGATCACATCAATCTGCTCTGGGCGAAACTGCTTGTCGAAGAGTTGGCGCATAACGGAGTCACCAGGATTTGCATCGCTCCCGGCTCCCGCTCAACGCCACTAACCCTCGCCGCCGCCGAGAACGCCAAGATCGAAACCGTTGTTCACTATGATGAAAGAGGCGCAGCCTTCTATGCATTGGGATATGCCCAAGCCACCGGCAAACCGGCGGCAGTGATCTGCACTTCGGGTACTGCGGTCGCCAATTGTCTTCCTGCCGTTGTCGAAGCCGGCCAATCATGTGTGCCGCTGATCATCATCAGCGCCGACCGTCCGCCCGAGTTGTTGGACACCGGCGCTTTGCAAACGATTGATCAGACTGGAATCTTCGGCAAGTATACTCGCTGGGCATTTAATCTACCGACACCGGATGAGAGTATCGCACCCTCATTAGTCTTGACGACAGTTGATCAAGCCTGCTACCGTGCAAAACGCTCTCCCGCCGGCGCCGTGCATCTAAACTGCATGTTCCGCGAACCGCTGGCGCCGACCGGCGCAGCTCCCGACTGGAGTAGATATCTCGCCCCGATTTTGACTTGGTCTGACTCAGACAAGCAATATACAACCTACACATCTCCAGAGAGCGTCGGCTCATTTGATGTTAGTAACATTGCTCGCGCAATCGCAACCTCGAAAAAAGGCATCATCGTCGTTGGCACATTGCCGAGTTGGCAAAACAAGAGCAGCATACTGAAACTGGCAGCGCACCTCGGTTGGCCGGTGTTCGCCGACATCTGTTCCGGCCTGCGTAGCAGCGGCACTCTCTCCGAAAACTTACTCTGCCATTACGATCTCTATCTCCGTTTTCACGAAGTGCGTACAACTCTGGAGCCCGATTGTATTCTTCAGTTCGGCGGCACACCGATATCAAAGTATCTCTTGCGATATCTTGCCGACAGTCATGCGCGGTGGATTGTTGTCAATGATCATCCCTTCCGTCAGGATGTCGAACATGTCGTTAGCGATAGAATCGAAGCTGATCCGGTAGCCTTTGCCACCGTTTTGACAAACAGTGTGAGTGCCAATCAGTCAACTCTCACGGAGATGCTAACAACATCCGATCAAGTTGCAGGCAAAGTGCTGCGTGATCTTGTCGCAGCCCAGTCCACTTGGCCACTTGAGTTGGCTGTTGTTCGCGAAGTTTTTTTCCAGAGTCGCGAGTTGCGCGGCATCTATCTGGCAACCAGTATGCCGATCCGTGACGCGGAGGCAGGTGTCGGTCAGAGCGATCGGATGCTGCCGGTTGCTGCCAATCGCGGTGTTAATGGTATCGACGGCACTATCGCGAGTGCGGTGGGATTTGCCGACGGCCTGCAACTGCCGGTAACGCTGGTGATCGGTGATTTGGCGTTGCTTCACGATCTCAATTCGCTGGTGTTGGCAAGGCGGTCGCAGCAGCCGATCACCATTGTGGTCATCAACAACAACGGTGGCGGCATCTTCTCGTTTCTGCCGATTGCCGAAGTTAAAAGCCATTTTGAATCATACTTCGGTACGCCGCACGGAATGTCGTTTGAGAAGATCGCCGGACAATTCGGATTGTCATATCGTATCGCGTCTCATTTCGCCGAGTTCCGGCAGCAACTGTCCCAGGCACACGCAAGCGGCGAATCACAATTGATTGAAGTTGTCAGCGATCGTGAACTTAATCTGTCACAACATCAACAACTCTGGCAGAAAGTGGCGGACGAAATTCGCGTTGGTCTGACACTCTCCTGATCGGAACGTTCTACGTGAAGCTTCATTTTCAAGTCCGAGGCGATCAATCGAATCCGGCGATTCTATTCCTGCATGGATTCTTGGGGCTTGGCGAAGACTGGTCTGAAATCGCGCAGGACCTGTCACGGGATCACTTCTGCGTTCTCCCCGATCTGCCGGGACATGGTCAAAGCCGCGAATCGGATCATCAGTTATGCAACATGGCGGCCACGTCGGAAGCAATTGTCAACCTCTTGGATGATCTCAAGATTGATCGCGTGACACTTCTTGGCTACTCGATGGGGGGACGCATTGCTTTGTACACTGCCATCCACTTTGTGCACCGAGTGAAAGTTTTGGTGTTAGAGAGTGCGAGTCCGGGAATTGAAGATGACAAAGAACGAATGGATCGTGCGGCACTTGACGATCTGCGTGCTGAACAGATTGAGCGCAAAGGCGTCGCAGCTTTTGTCGAACAATGGTACAACGCTCCGCTGTTTGACTCACTGCATGCAAAGCAGGAGAAACTTGCACTACTCAAGCAGTCGCGTCTCGTGCACGATCCGCACGCACTCGCAGCGGCATTGCGGGGACTTAGTATCGGTCGGCAGCCTTCGCTCTGGAAGGAAATCGTCCGACTCGACATACCAACATTGGTCATCGCCGGCGCTTCGGACAAGAAGTACTGCGACATCGCGAACAAGATGGCGGTGTTGTTGCCACGGTGTCGACAGATCACGATCGGCGACGCCGGTCACAACACGCATTTCGAGCAGCCACAGGAAATACTTGCGCGGCTGCGAGAATTCCTCCATGATACCGGTGTTTAGACAAGGTCAAAGGCAAGCGGGAGAAAATAAAATATGAGTGTCATACAGTGGAATAAAGCGGGTGATTTTCGAGACATCGAATATCACAAGGCCGAAGGAATTGCCAGGATTACGATCAATCGACCGGAGGTGCGCAACGCCTTCCGACCACAAACAGTCAAAGAGATGTCGGATGCGTTTGCCGAGGCGCGCGAGGACGAACACATCGGTGTGGTGATCCTGACCGGCAAAGGCAAAGAGGCATTCTGTTCGGGAGGCGATCAGAAGATACGCGGCGATTCCGGCTACCAGGACGAAACCGGCGTGCATCGGCTGAATGTGCTCGATCTGCAGCGACAAATTCGCACGCTCCCCAAGCCGGTGATCGCGATGGTGGCCGGCTATGCGATCGGCGGCGGACAGGTGCTGCACTTGATCTGCGATCTGACGATTGCCGCCGACAATGCGCGGTTTGGTCAGACCGGTCCCAAGGTTGGTTCGTTCGATGGCGGATATGGAGCCGGTTACCTTGCGCGAATCGTGGGGCAAAAGAAAGCCCGTGAAATCTGGTTTCTCTGTCGACAATATGATGCGCAACAAGCTCTGGCGATGGGATTAGTCAACTGTGTTGTGCCGTATGACCGACTCGAAGAAGAAACCATACAATGGTGTCGCGAGATTCTGGCCAACAGTCCGATGGCAATACGCTGTCTCAAAGCCGCGCTGAATGCCGACTGCGACGGGCAGGCGGGATTGCAGGAGTTGGCCGGCAACACCACGATGCTTTACTATATGAGTCCCGAAGCGCAAGAAGGTCGCGACGCTTTTGTCGAGAAACGCAAGCCGGACTTCTCCAAATTCAAACGCAACCCCTGATCAGCGCGATGAATCAAACTGCTCCCGGCTATAGCAAACCGCACATCTGGTGGTTGGCGGCGCGCCCCAAAACACTCCCCGCAGCGGCAACACCGGTGATCATTGCCGGTGCGCTGGCACTGGCTGACGGTGTTTTTCACCTGCCGTCGTTTCTGGCGGCGCTGCTCGGGGGCCTGCTGATTCAGATCGGTACCAACTACGCAAACGATCTGTTTGATTTCAAGAAATCGGTTGATACGCACGAACGCTCGGGTCCGCTGCGAGTTACGCAGGCCGGTCTGGTCACGGTATCCGAGATGCGAGCGGCGACCACTATCGTTTTTGCTTTGGCGTTTTTGGTCGGCATATATTTGGTCATGCGCGGCGGCGTGCCGATTGTGATCATCGGAATCACTTCGATTCTCTGCGGTGTGCTATACACTGCCGGGCCATACCCCCTCGGTTATATTGGACTTGGAGAATTGTTTGTGCTGATCTTTTTTGGTTTTATGCCGGTCGCCGGCACTTACTATGTGATGGCCTTGAAGATCAATAGTCAGGTTCTTCTCGCCGGTCTGGCGCCGGGGTTGCTGTCGATCGCTATTCTTGTAGTCAACAACCTTCGTGATCTCAACACCGACCGCGCCGGCGGCAAACGAACACTGGCAGTGCGTTTCGGAAAGCGATTTGCGCAGATCGAGTATATCGTCGTAGTGGCGGCTGCGACCTTGTATCCACTGCTGCATTATCTGATTTTTCGCAAGCATCCGCTGACCATGCTGGCATCTGTCACATTGCTGCTTTCGATTCCGCTGTGCAAGACCGTACTCACGGTTGACGACGGCAAAGTGCTGAACAACACGCTGGCCGGCACAGGTCGATTACTTTTGCTGTTTGGCATCTGCTTTTCTGCGGGGTTGCTACTATGATCATCAAAAACGTGAAGGTCTGGCAGTATGCAATTCCGCTGCGCGCGCCACTAATCACGGCACAAGGCACGATTGCCAAACGTCAAGGTCTCATCGTCAGAGCCGAAACCGATGATGGTCGCGTCGGTTATGGCGAAATCGCGCCGCTTGAGGGATTCAGCAGGGAAAGCCTTGAAAAAGCACGCCGAGCCGTTTCGTCTTTGCGGCAGCGACTGGAAGGACTATCCATTCCGCATGACCAAAGTGCATTGCAAGCATCTTATCTTGGCAGAGGTGGGGATCGCGTTTCACTACCGAGTATTCCCTTCGGGATCGAGACGATGCTTGCCGATCTTGCGGCACAAACCGCCGGAGTCAGTATGTCACGCTGGTGCAATCCGCAAGCATCCGACCGTGTGCCGGTCAATGCAATCCTCTCCGGGAGCATGGCGGAAGTCAAAGAGCAGCTATCTCGGATGCTCCCGTGTAGGTATCAAGCGTACAAGCTTAAGGTTGGTGTCGAAACCGACGGATCCGAACCGGAGAAAATTGCTTGCTTGCGCGACACGCTTGGAGAAAGCGTCAGCATACGTCTTGACGCCAATCGCGTTTTCGGATTTGATCAAGCCGTGAGGTTCCTCGCCAGCGTCGCGCAATTCAAGATCGAATACATAGAGGAACCACTTCGCGCTAATCAATACAATCGCCTCGGCGACTTGCGCGCGGAATCACCTGTGCGTATCGCGCTTGATGAATCGCTCTCTGATCGTAGTGTCGGCAAAGCAACTTGGAGTCTGCGCGATAGGACACTTCAGCTTGCTGACAGGGGCGCGATGGACGTTGTTGTTATCAAGCCGATGCTCGCCGGAGGTTTTTGTGAAGTGACCGAACTCGCGCGAGACATTTCGCGTACCGATTTGAAAATGGTCATAAGCTCGGCAATCGAAACCGGCGTCGGCTTAGCGGCGGCGTTGCATTTGGCAGCAGCGCTCGGAGATACCGTGCTCCCATGTGGACTGGATACGTTGGGACTGTTAGCCGATTGGCTGATTAACGAAACGCTACCCGTGGAGAATGGTTGCATCTCTGTACCGACAGAGTGTGGCCTGGGAATCACCGTCTGCGACTTGGACACTAATCCATATTGTTCATCTGTCAAATGAAAATGACCTGCCTTATACGCAATGCGGCTCTCAACCGGCCAGATGCCGTTGCCCTACACGACGGCGAACGGAGTATTTCCTATATAGAACTGGAACGTTTGATCGTTGGGCAAGCGCGAAGATTAAAACGCCTCGGCATTCAACCCGGCGATCGCGTGGGGATTCTCGCATGCAACTCCATTGAATACGCCGTGCTTCTTTTTGCCACCTTTCGACTCGGCGGTTCGACTGTGCTGCTCAATTGCCGACACAGTCCGCGCGAGTGGAAAAACATGCTTGCGGAAAGTCAAGCCGACCTGCTGTTGGTGGATGCAGAACATCATTCGACGTTGGACACGCCGCCGATCCCCGTTTGGGTCATTGATGACGACCACTCGGACAGCATTTCGCGCATTGTGCCGGCAGACGAAACTATTCCCAGAGACATCGACACTGAGCAGGAGGCAACCGTAGTATTCACTTCGGGATCAAGCGGCAAACCAAAAGGCGTGATCCTGACTTATGTAAATCACTATTTCAATGCGCTCGGCTCGAATCAAAACATTCCCTTGCAGTGCGGAGATTGCTGGTTGTTGTCACTCCCTCTGTATCATGTCGGCGGCATCTCTATTTTGTTTCGGTCGGCGCTTGCGGGATCATCGGCACATATCATGCGACGCTTTGATACGGCCGCGGCGAATGCGCTGATCGACTCTGGCGTTGTAACCCATCTGTCGTTAGTGCCGACTATGCTGATTGCCTTGTTACAACACCGCGACTATCAGCCGCTACCCGCAACAGTAAAAGCCATTCTGCTGGGTGGCGCCCCTGCGCCGACAAGTTTGATCGAACGGGCGCGCGAGTTGAAGCTGCCCCTGCTAACTTCCTACGGCCTGACCGAAACCGGTTCGCAGGTCTGTACGCTAAGTCCGCAAGATTCGCCGGAAAAGCTAAACGCTTCAGGCCGCCTGCTGAAGTATCGTGAACTGCGCATTGTTGACGCCAACGACCTGCAGGTTCGCCCCGGTGCGGTCGGCGAGATTGCCGTCAGAGGCGAAGTGCTATTCAAAGGCTATCTGGGCGGTGAGACTCTCGATGCCGACAGCTGGTTCCGAACGGGTGACATGGGTTCCCTGGATACTGACGGATACCTGACCGTATGCGGTCGCGAGGATGACATGTTGATTTCGGGGGGCGAAAACATCTTTCCGCGCGAAATCGAAGCCGAAGCAGAAAGCTTCCCCGGAGTTGCCGACTGCGCTGTGATCGGAGTGCCTGACACAAAATGGGGTGAACGTCCCGTGCTATTTGTCGAGACAACAGCGCCTGCGGACTGCAATCTCGACGCGCTGAAGCAACACCTCCGCGGGCGACTGGCGCGAATCAAAGTGCCTGACACGATCATTGTGACGGAGGAGCTGCCCCGCTTAGGAATCGGCAAAGTAGACAAAGCGAGATTGATGGATCTGTACCGCGAGCGGGAAGACAATCACGGAGCCGACTGAAAAGTCTTCAAAGCGCGCTGCAATTTCTCCGGCAGCGCAATCTTCTTCTCCGTCTGTTTGCTAATCGCCACATGCACTGTCTTGGCCTTACCGACAGACTGCCCGTCGACACCAAGCAACTCATACTCCAGTACAAATGAGGTTTCGCCGATTTTCGCAACTTGCACCGCTATTGTGATTTCGTCACCGACTGTGAGTGGTTTCAGATATTGTGATTCCGCATGCACAATCGGCAAGATAAACGGCTCGTCGCGCAACATTGAGGCAACCGGAAGACCGATCAATTGCAGCAGTTCTTCATACACGTCATGAATGTAAAGAAACTGATTTGCATAGAACAAAATGCCGGCGGCATCGGTGTCATGCAGACGGACTGTGAGTTTCTTCTTGAGAGTTGCCATCGCAGATAATCTGTCGATTGGGATGCGTTTAGGCAATTGATTTGTGGTTGTGACAATGCCGAACAACGACTAAATTGGCGCGGCACTGGAGGAAATATGCTGCGACTTCGCTATGTGATCGTCATCAGTCTCGTTCTCGCAATTTCACAGACAAGTATCGGCAGCGATCTGCTGGATCAGGCGCTGTCATCGGTAGGAAAATCGAAAGCCGATCTCGGCTATCGTCCCAAGGGATATTGGAATCGCTATCCTTATGAGGTACTATACAAACTCCCGGCGTTTGATGATCTGCTGTCTGAACCGCTTAAGGTCTATGACTACAGCCAGTCGATGAAGAGTTCGGCGACACAGCTTCTGGTTGACTCCAATTTCTGGAGCACAACTAATTCCGCGTTGTATCTCTTGTGCTATTCGCTTTGCTGGGAGCGTCGCATCGGCGGATTTCGCAACTACTCAGCCAACCTTGTTGATACGGTCGCTTCGCCAAAACCGCTGCTCGCCGCTATCGAACGCATCTACGCAACCACCGGTGGAGAGTTGGAGTATCGCACGTTTGGAAGCAAGAGTGATGGCGCGGTATCGCGTTCGGAGTTGGAGAGCCTATCGGTCAAGATCGATCCACAAATTCAGCAGGTGTTGGCGGTCTGGCTTGTCAACCTGCTGGATGCCTACAAGTATCGGCAACTGGCATTTCGAAACGTGCCCGAAAAGACTATCGAAGAGCTCTATCGAATTACCGATCTCGACGCCACTCAGGGAGACGGACAAGTCTACTATCCGCAATTTGACGACTGCGCCCGTCTGATCGACTGGCAGTCGTTGGTTTATGCTTCGTTCAAAGCCACGGCGGCAACCGATGTCGCCGCGAAGAAACTCAAGTCATTGCGCGAGCGCGGCAAGGATTTGTGGTTCAGGATCGCCACACCGATTGGAGCCATACTCGTAAACGGATCGAAGGACGATGTCATTGATGACGGCGACTATCTCGCAATCTGCGATTTTGGTGGCAATGACAAATACCTCACCGGCGGCGGCAGCAAGCCGTTTCTGCCAATCAGTGTGCTTGTCGATCTGGCTGGCAATGATATCTACGGAGACAGCACGACAAGTCGCGAGTTTGGTTATGGCGGTTGCGGTGTCGGTGTCCTCATCGACGTTGACGGCAATGACCGTTATCGAGCCGAGCGGTTGTCACAGGGTGTCGGCATCTTCGGCACCGGCATCTTGTGCGATTTTGCCGGCAAGGATGATTACCACTTGGCGGTCTCCGGTCAAGGTTGTGGATATTTCGGTGTGGGCATGTTGGTCGATCGTGAAGGGGACGACAGTTACTATCTCTTTGGAGACGGTCAAGGCGCAGGTGGCATCGGGGGCGGCATCGGGGTATTAGTCGACTACGCTGGCAATGATCACTATACGGCGGAGCCTCTTGCCAGCGTGGCCAATAGAGGAGATTACCATTCGCAGGGAAAGATTAACGCCAACAATGCGCAGGGTTGGGGGGGCGGTCGGCGAGGCGACGGCTCGGACGGTCATAGCTGGGCTGGAGGATTAGGAGCGCTGATCGATTGCGCGGGGGACGACGAATACTATTCCGGCAACTGGACCCTTGGTGTTGGCTATTGGTTTGGCATCGGCATCCTCTATGACGTCAGCGGCAACGATTCCTACAAAAGCTGCTACTTCACGCAGGCATCCGGCGCCCACTATTGCATTGGTGCAATTTTCGACGAAGCGGGCAACGACAGGCATGAATTGTATGAAACCGCCGGCGCCGGCCTGTCCTTTGGATGGGACTTTGCCGTGACGCTGATGGTCGATTGGGGGGGCAATGATGTCTACACTGGCAAGATCATTTCGATTGCCAATGCACAGATTCGCTCTAATTCATTCCTGTTTGACTTTGGCGGCGATGACCTGTACCAGCTGAACGCCGGTACCGACGGCATGGGTGATGCAACATTTCGCGATGACTACAAAACTCCGCGCCCGACCGTACCGTTCACCTGGTATGCGCAGTCGTATGGAATCCTGATCGATGTTGGCGGCAAGGATCGCTATCTCGACTATGTTGATTCTACCAAGACGACCCAACCACGCGCCGGTTGCGCAGACAACACAACGTGGTATCGGCCCGCGCGCGATTCCAAGAATTTCGGATTCGACAACTACGGAATCGGCGTTGACACCGACAGTGGCGCCGTAAACGACATGTTCATCTTTATGAAGAAAGACTAATCGCAAAGCGCGAATGGGAAGACCATGAGTCGCGTTGAACTAAAAGACATCGTCAAGAGCTTTGATGGCAACCCTGTTATCCCATGCTTGAATCTCGACATCGAGTCGGGCAAACTAACCGTACTGCTCGGACCATCCGGTTGCGGCAAATCAACTCTGCTGCGGCTGATCGCCGGTCTGGAATATCCCGACGAAGGCAAAATCATTCTTGACGGTGAGGACATTACAACCCTCGAATCGCGTCGCCGAAACATCGCGATGGTCTTTCAAAACTACGCGCTCTATCCGCATTTAACGGTGCGCGAAAACCTGGCGTTTCCATTGCAGGTCGCCAAGGCTGATAAGCTACGGATCGACCGGGAAGTGGTTGCAACCGCAGAGTTGCTGGGATTGAGTAGCATGCTTGACAGGTATCCCAAGACACTCTCCGGTGGTGAACGTCAACGCACTGCCGTCGGGCGTGCCATCATTCGCGATCCGCGATTATTCCTTCTTGATGAACCGTTGTCAAATCTGGATTTCCAGTTGCGCAATCAGATGCGTGGCGAAATCAAGTCACTGCAACGACGGCTCGGCAAGACGATGATCTACGTCACCCACGACCAAACCGAGGCAATGACGATGGCCGACACGCTGGTGGTTCTCGAAAAGGGAAAGATCATGCAACAGGGCACTCCCGATGAAGTTTACCACCGACCCGCCAACGTCTTCACGGCGCGCTTTATCGGCTCCCCCCCGATCAACATCCTGCGTGGCTCAGTGCGTGGTGGTGAGTTACACCTTGATTCCGTGTCATCCCCGATCTGCCATGTCACTATGCCGGACGGCGAATATCTGATCGGCATCAGACCGGACGATCTCATTGCTTCATCCGACGGCGCCGCTGTGAGCATGACCATTGAGCGCGTTGAGTTCCATGGCGCCACGACCTATCTCTATGGCCGTCTCGGCGAGCAGGAAGTCGTCGCCCGCGGCGATAAGATCGTGGGTCAAGCCCACTCGGGGCTTAATGATGCCACCGTCGCTATCTCAATCTCCAAGGAAGCGTTGCACTTCTTTGACTCCCAGACACATCAACGCTGCACGTGAACTTCCGTAGGGGCATCTTGCCACACGCCCGAAATAACAGCAGAGGAAATTGCCTTGCATTCGGGGGACTATCCATTAGTTTAGACTAAACGTTTACTTATATGGAATGCAAAATGAATCCTCGAAGAAGTATTCTAAGTGTCGCACTTGCCTGCCTGCTATTACTGGTCTCGGGCGCGATTTCCTGCACGAGTTCTGGTAGTAAGTCGGAAGAGGTATCGTCCGAAGAGTATCGCGTTATGTCCGCCGCAATGAGGATACTGGATGGCGAAATGATGTCCATTGTGAAGAGTCTGCCACTTCTTCCTGACAGCACTCCCAGCAAAGTGGGCATAAGGGATTTTCTCCCGGACAGCACTGCCGACTTGGCGGAGATGGCGACGTTCAAGCGGCAGAAGGACTCGCTCTTTCAGGTCTACAGCCGACGCGCTTGCTGCTTTATCATCAATCGCCGGACAGTTAAATCACCCTGTTTTGTCGACTCAGGTATATTTGATAAAGAAGCGGCCATACACTGGTCTCCTCAAATAGAGAGAGACTTCTATAAAAACAACGAGAGCACCTATGAACTCGATTCTAGCCGATTTGAGGATTCCCTTGTGTTGGGAACTTACTCTTTATCTGAGATTGACAGTGCAATCAGCCAAGATTCCTGGATAGAGGCATTTCGGCAGAAGTATCCGAAATCGGGCGGGGTATTCGAATTTTCCAGAGTTGGATTTAGTGCCGACTCAACGGTAGCCTTGGTTTACGTGGGAAGCGGAGAACCCAACACGGGAGGATCGGAGTGTCTTCTCATCGAGAAAGACAGCGTTTGGCAGATGCTCTCCCATGTGGACTGCTTTCGCTAATTGACTAACGGTCGGGATCTCCTGCGCCTCACCCCCTCTTCATCTTCCCTCTCGCCAGCGACGCAAACACTCCCCCAAAGCAAGCGATCGCAAACACCGCAAATGCAATTCTCAGACCCTGTACGAACTGCTCATAATTCCCCGGCGCGATGCCGGCCTTGCCGATGAACAACGCCAGGACCATCATCACAATCCCCATCGACATCATCATCCCGATCTGCCGCACCGCCCCGACGGTCGCCCCCGCCAGACCCAATGAGCTCTTGCCGACCGAACTCATGATGGCATTAGTGTTCGGCGAGACAAACAACGCAAAGCCAAATCCAAGAATCATCAGGCAGCCGACGATGTAGACCATCGACGTATCCGCGCTGATGAATGCCAGCATCAACAATCCCACACAATCAATCGCCATGCCGAGTGAAGCCAGCGTTCGCGGCTGAATGCGATCGGAAAGCTTCCCGGCGTACGGCGAGAGAATCGCCTGCATCACCGGCTGTGCAACCAGAATCAAGCCCGTTTCGCGTGGCGACAGTCCGCGCAATTGCTGCAAGTACAAACTCAGAGTGAAACTGATCGCGAATGTCGCGGCGTAGTTGATCAACGCCGCCAGCGACGAAAATGCAAACACGGTATTGCGTCGGAACAAATCGATATCAAACAGCGGCGCTTGCGTGTGCGATTCATACATCACGAACATGATGACACCGATGATACCCGCTGCGGTCAACGCCCCGGCCAACACGCTCGGCAGAGTGGAGAATCCATACATGGTCAACAACAGTGACACCCCGAGAATGGCCGAACCGGCGATATCGAACTTGGTTCTCTTGCTGAGTTCTTCCCTATACTCCAGCATGAAAAATGTCAGCGCCAGGAGTATCAAAGCCAGCGGCACATACAGCCAGAAGACATATCGCCAACCGAACTGCTGCGTCAATAATCCGCCGATCAGCGGCCCGACCGACAGACCAAGATAGGTCGCGCCAGAGACAATTCCGATGGCCTTCCCCCGCATTTCCGGCGGCACAATCGACACCAAGATCGGCATTGCCGTGGCAAACAGCATAGCTGAGGCGACGCCTTGGAAGACCCGTCCGGCGATAACCATCGCTCCTGACAATGAACTTCCCAGAATCGCCGAAGTGATCATCAGCAGAAACAGGCCGATCACGAAGATCCGCTTCTTGCCATACAAATCACCCATGCGCCCAAACGGAATCAACAGCGTTGCCGCGGCCAACAAGTACGCGGTGTTAATCCATCCAAGCGACACCGCCCCCATCGAGAATTCCTTCCCGATTGATGGCAACGCCACATTCACCGATGACGACATAAACGGCCCGATGAACGAGGCAATCGTCATGACAATTAGCGCGGCGCGTGTACGGGATTGGCCGGAAGTCGTATTGTTCTCCTGTTGCCGGGGAAATGTCAAAACCGAAACGGTCTTAACCTACTCGGCAATATACCCGCAATATGTTGCATACCAATATATTACGTCAACAACAACTCTTGTGGCGCTCCCGCAAAATAATTCTTGGAAATTCCCTGCAACTTGTGTATGCTATCGTCGTAATATCATTATGATATCATAAGGAGATATGAATGATAAAAGAACTCGAACGCAAAGTAATCTCTGGCTGGGCAATGCTGGCCATCCTGATCCCGATCGCAATCGGCGCGATCCTCTGGATCGTTTTTGTGATGCCGGAAGTCCACAAAGTCTGGGGCGCGGTCGTCATGGTGATCGACTTCGTCCTGTTGGCAGGACTATTTATGGTAAACCCTAATGAGGGCCGCGTACTCCAGCTCTTCGGCAAGTATGTCGGCACCGCCAAGATGGAAGGTTTACGCTGGGCAAATCCATTCTACAGCAAGAGACGGATTTCCCTACGCGTGCGCAACTTCGAGACCAATCGTCTCAAAGTAAACGACATCGACGGCAACCCCATCGAGATCGCCGCAATCGTAGTCTGGAAAGTTGTCGATACCGCCGAAGCCTGTTTCCAGGTTGACGCCTACGAACAATTCGTCGCGATCCAAAGCGAATCCGCGGTGCGTAATCTGGCGACCCAGCATCCCTACGATTCGCACTCGGAGGAAAAAGTCTCGTTGCGCGGACACACGGCGACGATTTCCGATCAATTGCGCGCGGAAATCGATCAGCGACTGGAGAAGGCCGGTGTGGAAGTGCTCGAATCGCGCATCAGTCATCTGGCCTACGCTCCCGAAATCGCCGAAGCCATGTTGCGTCGCCAGCAGGCGGGCGCAATCATTGCCGCACGGACTTTGATCGTCGAAGGCGCAGTCAGTATGGTCGAGATGGCGCTGCAGCAATTGTCGGCCAAGAAAATTATTGATTTTGACGATGAACGCAAAGCCGCGATGATTTCCAATTTGCTGGTTGTGCTCTGCGGTGAAACCAACACGCAGCCGGTGATCAACACGGGCTCTCTTTACCATTAGACGTTATGGCCGAGCGCAAATCATTCTTGCTCAGGGTCGATCAGGACCTGTTGTTGCAACTGCAACGCTGGGCGGATGATGACTTGCGCAGCCTCAACGGTCAGATCGAATTCCTGCTGCGAAAAACTCTCCGTGACTCAGGCCGAGTATCCGGCGCCACTCGGCCTGATGGGGCACCGGAACAACCAGATACAAAGTCCGATCCAAATAAGGGATGAGGAAGAACAGTGTGTGTAGCGAAAGAAGGCGGGAATCGCTGTGATATCACCTTCCAACTAATGAGATAGTATCGTCAGACTCCCGATCATGGAGTTGGACGGTGTTCTAGCAGATCGCTATGGCCCCCAAATGTGATTGCCAAAAAAATCTTGTCAATTACTCTTGTGGCAGATAGCTTCAACTTAGCGATTCAAGAAGCAATTGTCGTCGACTGAGAGATATGGTACTACAACTCAAATTCAAGGGAGAGATACGCGACCCCATCCACGGTCTCATCCCTGTCACTTCAACTGAATTTGAGTTGATAAACACACCGGTGTTTCAGCGTTTGAGGAGAATCAGGCAGCTGGCAATGTCCGAACTTGGATTCCATGGCGCAGCGCACAACCGATTCGGTCATTCAATTGGAGTCATGCACGTGGTGTGGAGATTGGCAGAGCATTTGGAGAACTCGGGAAGTGTCCTTTTCAAGAGCAAGAGTGACTTGGAGAACCTGAGAATCGCCGCGTTGCTACATGACCTCGGTCATGGTCCTTTCTCCCACGTTTCGGAATATCTGTTACAGGAACGATTGAAGGGATCAAAATCGAAGTCAAAAACCGAGGAGATTCATGAGTCCATTACTCAATCAATAATTCGTCTGGACAAAGACGTCACCAAGATCCTTGGCAGGAAGCGTTCTTCTCAAATCGCTGATTTGTTGGCAAATGATGGGATTCGGCAGGATTTTCGGCACGACTTGGTATCGGGCCCGTTGGATGGCGACAAGATGGATTACTTGATTCGAGACAGTTATTATGCCGGTGTCCAATACGGTCACTTCGACATGGAACGCCTAATCAACGTTCTTACTCTGGTGGACGAAAACAAGCGGAAAAGACTGGCAATAAAGATGGAGGGCATTCAGACGGCTGAACAATACGTCTTGGCCAAGTACTTCATCGCCAGTCAAGTGTATCAGCATAAGAGCCGCCATGTCACCGATCGCATGATAATCGAAGGCATAAAGCACTCTATAAGTGAAGGCAACAAAGAGCTTGAGAGTCTCTACTCATATAATGACAGTCTCAAGTATCTAGAGAACTACGTATTGTGGTATGATCAGCGAGTGTTCGAATCTGTTCTCCGGGTAGGAAGCAAGAAGTCACTTGGCAAACGATACTTCGAAATGCTCCACAATCGAGTTCTTCCCAAAGAGATTGTCTGCTGTAAGTTCAAGGAACTAACGCAAGGAAGCACTAATGAGGCTGCCGGCCTCTTGAAAAGGGTCCAGGAGGGAGACTGCGACAGCCTTCGTGGACATATCTCTGCGGTATGCAAGCTTGAGTCGGAATTCACACGTGTCGTGGCTTACTCACTGAAGACTCCCCTTGTTCAGCGAAGCTTCGGAGTTGTCGACGAAGAGCAGATTAGAGTGAAGCTCGGAGAACAGTCCACCAGTGTGCTGGATCATGAAAGTCAACTGTATAAAGGAATTGTTGAGACCGCTGGAGACATCTACATACAGGTTTTTGGGATGCCAAAGAACGCTTTGTCGCTTTCCGATAAGAAGAGAAATGAGAAGAAAGTACGCAAAATCCTGAGACAGTATTTTGAGGGACGACTATGAATATCCCCGACAGACACGAGATCATTTTGCTCCTTGTTGATCTCAATGGAAAGCCATTTCGTGGCAAAACCAATTTACACAAGAGCATTTATCTAGTAAAGGAAATGGCCCCTGACTTGGGCTTGCCTTTTGACTTCAAGGCTCATTTCTATGGTCCTTTCAGTCAGCAAGTTTCTGAGGATATTGACATTCTTGAAAATTGCGGACTCATAGAAACAAGTCAAATTGATATGGGTCGAAAGGATTCTTTTGAGTTCAAACAGTATATTTTCAAGCCCACTAGTGCGGGTTCGGCAGCTGTGAAGACCTTGAAGGGAGAATACCCTGAATTCTGTGACCGATTTGATCAGCTGCTTCAGAAGATTAGAGACACCGGATTTCACCAGAATACTAAGATTCTTGCCACAGCTGCAAAGGTACGTTTGATTCTTACTGCTGAAAGCCAACCAATGAGTTCTGGGAATATTACTGCTAAGGCGAGGGAATTGGGATGGAATATCAACCCTAGTGAGATCAATTCCGCTCTTGAAGTACTGCAGAAGACGGATTTGGTCAAGATTATCAAGGCCAACTAATCTCTTTTAGTCAAGCCACTCAATTCCATAGGTCGGAACCCCCGCGGTTCCGACTTCTCTTTCTGTGACATTTTTGTGGCGCCATTGTAGATAAATCTCCCCCACCCCCAGTTAGTAGAACGCTGGTTGCGGCACCGAAGGTCACCCCGGAGTGCTTTGCGGGTCGGGTGATTAGCGGCAGAGCAAAACCGCGTTGGGTTTTGTGTTCTACCTCCTACTCGATCAGGAATCGCCTGCGGTTGAACGGTAACGACTAAGCTGATGAAACGCCGAACAATAACCGTCTTTGCCCAAGGCATATTCGTACTTCGCCGTGGTGAGTGAGTTGAGTAGATACCGTCCTTCATGTCAATGGTTTTAGGTTAGAGTTGAAGGGTTGCTGGGAGATCAGGATAGCCTGAGCCATCAGCAACAGTTTCTTCATGCAGGCCATCAGGGCCACCATTCGGGGTTTGTGGTTAGCGAGGTGC